>JAFGWD010000184.1 GCA_016937315.1 Rhodospirillaceae bacterium | reverse complement strand
GCGCGGTGTTTCCGCAGCGGATATGCCCTTGGATGCCCTGCAAAAATTCTTGGGCGGATTAAAGATGGGGGGGAAAGGTTTTGTCTTTTTGGTCGATGGTAGTGGCAAGGTCTTAGTCCATCCCGATAAGAGCTTGATTCTGAAAGCCTTGGGTGTGAAACCCGCTGCCGCCCAATCGGATGACGATGGACCGGCCATCGTGCGGTATTATCCCATCACGGGTGTGCAAGGCGTCAAGTGGTACGTTGGCGTTTCCATGGATCGGGCCACGGTTTTTGCTCCGTTGCGTACGTTGTCGATGGTGATGCTGTTTGCCTTTTCTGGGGCTTTGGTGGTGGTGTTGCCGCTGTTGGGTGGCATGTTAATCCGTTTGGTGTCGCGCCCCATTACGCAGATGACGGGTGCAATGACAGCACTCAGTGCGGGGCGGTTGGATGTTGCGATTCCGGGATTGGAGCGCCGGGATGAACTGGGCGCGATGGCCGCTGCGCTTGAGGTTTTTAAGCAGAACGCCCAGAAAATCCATGAACTGCAAGCGGATCAAGAGCGGATACGTAAGGAAGCGGAAGAAAGCCGCCATGCCTTGATGCAGAGGTTGGCCTCCGACTTTGAAGACCAGGTTTCAACGGTACTGAACAAGGTTCTGGCTGCGGCGAAGAATATGGGAAGCATGGCGGCTCTGTTGAATGAGGATATGAGCAAGGTGCGGACCAGCAGCACGGCCGTGACCAGAAGTACCGAGGAAACGTCAAACAATGTGCAAACCGTGGCCTCGGCGACCGAAGAGCTCTCCGCGTCGATTGATGAAATTGGGCAGCGGGTGACGCAAAGTGCAGAGATCGCGACCCGCACGGCGTCTTCTGCGGATGAAGCCTGTCGGACAATTGAGGATCTTGCGCGGCAATCGGAAAACGTCGGCAATATTGTCAATCTAATCAACGATATTGCTAGCCAAACCAATCTCTTGGCCTTGAATGCAACCATTGAAGCCGCTCGTGCCGGTGATATGGGTAAGGGGTTTGCCGTGGTTGCGGGCGAGGTCAAGAATTTGGCCAATCAAACCGGAAAGGCCACTGAGGAAATCAACGCCCAAATTGGGGCGATTCAGCAGGCAACGGAAAAAGTGGTGGTGGAGATCCAGGCTATTGCCAAAGTCTCGCAACAGGCTCAGGAACTGGCTGCCAGCATTGCGTCCACGGTTGAAGAACAGGGTGTGGCAACCCGTGAGATTTCGCAAAACGTCAATCGTGTGGCCCACGGAGCGCAAGAGGTTTCTAACAACATCCGCGAAGTTGGAAGTGTGGTTAGCGATGCTGTGCAACGGGCTTCCGGTGTTGGTCAGGCGGCGGAAGAATTGGTGTCGGAGTTTAATGTCCTGGAACAGCAGGTGCGTAAATTCTTGGACAATGTGCGTTCAACCTGATCGGCCGAAAGCCGTCTGTGTGGGGTTGATATGAAAAGACGGCACGGTATCGGGGGATGCCGTGCCGTTGAAGTTGACCTTCGTCGCCTACCGTACTGGAAGAAAACAAAGGCTGGGTCTGTCATTTGAGTGGGACAGGCTTTAGCGTACGATATCGTGGCGCAGGTTCATCTTTTTATCGGTGAAGATGCGTGCATCCATGATTTTGGGCGGGGTCGGCATCAGCGGGCGGAAATCCATTTTTGCCAGGATGTCGGTTTCTAAATCCAAGCCGGGGGCGATTTCGGTCAGCACGAGGCCGTCTTTGGTCAGTTCAAAGACGCAGCGTTCGGTGATGTAGAGCACCGGTTTGTCGTGCTCTGCCGCATGTCCACCGCTAAAGGTTTTTTGCTCCACGGCGTTTAAGAATTTTGGTGCGCCGGTGTCGTCGTCAATAGTGATGGTGCCGTCGCCGATTGTGAATACCGGCTTGCCCGCCGCCAGAGTGCCGAGGAACACCACCTTTTTGGCGTTTTGCGAGATATTGATAAAGCCACCAGCACCGGCCAAGCGTGGGCCAAAGCGGCTGACGTTGACGTTGCCATGGGCATCTGCCTGGGCGAGGCCCAGAAACGCAATATCCAGTCCGCCGCCATCATAGAAATCGAACTGGCTGGGCTGGTCGATGATCGCGTGGGCGTTGGTGGCGGCACCAAAGTTCAGTCCTCCCGCCGGGATGCCGCCGATTACGCCGGGTTCGGCGGTCAGCGTCATCAGATCGCCACAGCCTTCCTCCGCTGCCACCGCAGCGACGCCTTCGGGCATGCCGATTCCCAAATTGACCACTGCGCCGGGCACCAGTTCCAAAGCGGCTCGACGAGCAATGACCTTACGTTCGGACAGGCTCATCGGCGTGATCGCGGTCATGGGGACGCGGACCTCACCAGAGAACGCCGGGTTGTAGGATTCGATGAAGCTTTGCCCGTGGTACTCGGGCTTTTCCGCCACCACCACATGATCCACCAAGATACTCGGCAGCTTAACGAGTTTCGGGTCCAGAGTGCCGCGCTCGGCCAGACGTTCCACCTGCACGACAACGGTGCCGCCGGAATTGTGTACCGCCATGGCGATGGCCTGGGTTTCGATGGTCAAGGCTTCTTTTTCAAAGCTCACGTTGCCGTCCAGGTCCGCCGTGGTGCCGCGCAGCAGAGCGAAATGGATCGGGAAGCCTTTGTAAAACAGGAACTCTTGCCCATCGATTTCCATGACCCGCACGATGTCTTCGGTGGTTCGGGGATTGATCTTGCCGCCACCGTTGCGCGGGTCGACAAAGGTCCGCAGTCCGACATGGGTCAGGGTGCCGGGTTTCTTGGCGGCAATGTCGCGGAACATGTGGCTGATGCAGCCTTGTGGCAGGTTATAGGCTTCGATCTTGTTTTCCACGGCGAGGCGCTGGAGCTTTGGTTCCAGTCCCCAATGCCCGCCAACCACACGTTTCAGCAGGCCTTCATGGGCGAGGTGGTTGAGGCCACGGTCTGCGCCATCGCCTTGCCCTGCGGCAAAGACCAGAGTCAAATCGCGCGGGGCCCCGGTTTCCTGAAAACGACTTTCCAATGCCACGGCGAGGTTTTCGGCAAAGCCGATCCCCACAAACCCGCCGGTTGCTACGGTGTCTCCGTCCCGGATCAGGGCAACGGCATGTGCTGCCGAGATAACCTTATTCTTCATCGTGTCCCCCTCGTTGTGCATGACTTTTTCTGTGTCATTTTTGATCTGTCCAGAGGGCGCAGAGTTGCAGAATAAGATCAAATCAGAAAGCCATAAGTCTTCACGATTTATTACTGTTCTTTTCAATAACAAATTATTTCAAATGTTTAATTTATGTCAGCATGAGGTAACGAGAACTGTATGGGCCGACCTGTATATGTCGCTAAGACTGGCGTTCTGTGCGGCGTCATGGTCTGCGGCGTGTGGTTTCCCGGTGGGGAAGGGGTGAAAACATACGTTTTACGTTCCGCATTTGTTCTTGATTTTCGCAGCACACGCGCATAGAATTACGAACATCGTAATTCGTTTCCGCAT
>JAFGWD010000183.1 GCA_016937315.1 Rhodospirillaceae bacterium | reverse complement strand
TAGGCGGCACGGCCTGAGGCGGTTCGACCTGAGGGGCCTCAGCTTGCGGTACATCCTGGGGCGGTTCCGCATCCGGCAGGACAGGGCGGGCATCGGGAACCGGGCACTCCGACAAACGACGGCGGATTTCCGCCTCTGCTGCCAGAATTTTGGCCCGCAAATCGTCGGCATCCAAAGGATCGACAGCAACCGGCGGCGGCGTCTCAGCGGCAGGCGGCAGGATATCCTCTGCACAGCGCCGCAACAACAGCAACACGGCGGCAATCACAACCAAAGCCAGAACCACAGCCAAAATCCAGCGCCACCAGGAACGACGGGACACCACCGCACCCACCGGGGGCACAGCACCCGCCGGCGACACCACACTTCCGGGTGAAGAAACCGGACGGGGGAGCGGGGCTGAGGCAAAGTGCCCTTCCTGACCCCAACCAACAATCACCGGTTGACCATTCGAAACGAAGACTTGATCAACTCCGGGGTCTACGGCAGCGCGTTTCAACACATCTGCCCGCCCCGCATCCGGCAAACGAGCGGCCAAGGCACGGATCGCATCCAAGCGTTCCCGCAGCAAGGCCTCGACCCGCGCACGCGCCTCGCCAGACAGGGAAGACAAGGGAACCGGCTGACCAGGCAACACCGTTGTCCAATCGATCCAGGACCCATCAGCGGACACCACAGGCGCAGCAAACACCATCGCCGTGGTTTCCGGCAAGGCGGCTTGCAACACTGCATTCAGATCCGCATAGCGGGCATATAACGACTCCCCGGAAGCCGACAAAGCGGCATAGCGGGTAGCTTCGGTGCGACACACACGCAGAACAGCAGACATTGCAGTTTGAACCGACCATGGATGCCCGGAACATTCCGGAGCAACTCTGGTCGATTAACAGATTTTGGGAAAAATTACTAGGCGTGGTTGCGTGTTAGAGGTCCATGTGCTTGGCATACAAGGACAAGATTAACCCCATAAACGCCCCGTTTCCTCAGCGGGTCGGATGACGAAACACGTCCGGGGGCAAGACATCCCGCCCCCGGCATGACTGGCATTAGAACTGAGACAAGCCCTGGCTCATTCCCTTCAAAGAGACGGGAACTGCCGCTGTCTTATTGCCGATGTGGAACTCAATCTTGGCTTCCTTGCCTTTTTTCATTTGCTCCAGCAAGGGGCCTTCCAACTTGGTCGCAAGCTCACAACCTTGGGGTACGCACCGTTGTGCGAACATCGGATGCGGGGCCGCACCATCAACCGATATTGTCACACCCGGCGCAATCGCATAGCCCAGTGGCAGATATCCGAACAACACGAACTCTTTGGGACCCATGTGGAAAACCGCTGCTCTGAGCACAGCAATCGGCTTACCCGCCTTATCCTTCAGAGCATCAATCTGCATCAAACGGCAACTGTTGGATGCAGGTGCCTCAGCCTTAGGACACTGCACGGTCCACGCACCAAATTTGTCGCCATCCTTGGCCTGTGCAGCAGAAACTGCCGCAACCATCGCAACCGCCGCAACGGCAGCACCCAGGGCCAGAGCATGAAACTTCCGGTAAACGGGCATAAATTACGTCCTTTGAGAAAACAGGCAAACAACGCACCGACGCAAGAATGTGGCTCTCACACAAGAAAGACCAAACCCACGCCATAAAGAGGCGTCATTGCCGGGATGGTAACGACTGAAACCATCCCGGTCAAATGCGACGCACGATCACGCCAAAGACACAATCGTTGCCGCCGCCGCCTGTGCGCGTGGCACAAGGGTTTCGAGATGGCACACCTCATCTTCCGTATGCGCTTTCTCACCCACCGGCCCCAATCCACACAAGGTCGGGATACCCAGCGCGGATGTAAACCCTGAATCCGCACATCCGCCTGTAAATTCCCCGCCGGTGGAAAAACCCAACGCGGACGCTTCCGCACAGTACCGTGCCAACAAATCGCGACTGGTGTCCTCGGTCATCGGTACACGATGGGACATCATCGTCCAGGTGGTTGTGGTTTCTGGCACATCCTCGGCGGACAAAATCGCCTCGATGGCATGAATGATCGGAGCACGTTGCGATTCATCAACCAAGCGCACATCAAACTCAGCCTCAGCCAAGGGCGGAACCGTGTTGTGACCGATCCCGCTTTTGACCACGCCGATATTGGTCGTGATTCCTGCGGCATAGTCGGTGAGCGCATGCAAACGTGGGATTTTTCTCGCCAGCGCCTCCATGGCGCTACGGCCTTCCGCATGGCAAACACCCGCATGCGCCGCCCGGCCCTGGACCTCGATCTTCATCCAAAACCCACCCTTACGGGACGAAACCACATTCCCATTGGCACGCCCTGGCTCCATGTTCAAAACCGCACGCGCACCTCGGGCAGCCGCCTCAATGATGGAACGCCCGGTCTCGGAACCAACCTCCTCATCCGCCGTAAACAACGCCGTGACGGGAAATCCCACGCCTCCGCATGCGGCCAAAGCCTTCAACACGAAGCAGATCAGGACCAAGCCTCCCTTCATGTCGGCCACACCGGGCCCATAAGCCCGATCCCCTAAACGTGCAAAAGGCCGATCTTCCACGGTGCCCGTGGGAAACACCGTATCCCGATGCCCCATCATCATCACATGAGGGCCTGGCCCGCCAGGAACCGTTGCCTTTAAGACGTCGCCGTACGTGTTCAGGGAAATACGCTCCAGCACAATTCCCGGTCCGTCGAGAAACGCCGCCATCACATCCGCCACGCGGTCGTTACCGACTTTGTCGTGACTGAAAGACTCGATGTTCACCAAGGTTTCCAGAAAAGCTTCCATTTCCCTGCGGCGTGGTGCCAGCCAGTCCAAAATCTGAGCTTTCACGGATGTCATTTACACATACCCTTTACAAGTGTTGGACCCGTCCGCCCCGATTTCGGGGCAAACCCATTGCCGCAGATTCCCGTTCATCACCGGAACCGTCATAAACTTTGTCCTCGCAATAAGGACGCTCATTTCGGAAAGTTTGGTGCGAGCAGAAACGCCCACGCCACCCCACTTCACATATGCATAATTCCAAAACCAAACCGTTCATGATTGGTTTCTGGATGGAAAGCGGATTCTCCATAGGCCGCAACGGCCAACCATTTGCCATTTTGCACAATCGCCACCTTCAACTTCAGAGAGCATTCTCCCGAAACCAAAGGTGTCACACCATGAAACGCCTCCAACCCAGCATGGACAACCGCATGAATGTGACCGCCCGTTTTGTTGATCACGTTTCCATGCAAGGCTGAACCAACCAAAGTCTTCACAAAGTTCTTCCGCACAAATCCCAATGGACCTGAAACATACGTTACCGCGATTTTGATTGCCCCTGTACTCAACTTGCTGCGAAAGCTGGCTTCTTCTTCATCGCTTGACATGGCCACCATCATTGCAACCTTACCAATACGGTTCTCCGGCGTACTCATAGCGTTCCTCCAATGCTTCACGACCACCCACGATGCCGGGCGGAATGAATGGCATGTTTTTTTGATTATTGCGTCTGGGCGAGACGAACACGGATTCTTTTTTCGTTTTTTGCCCCCCTAAATCAAGCCCCCTTTAGACATGATAATGCGGGCTTGAAAAACCAGCCCGAGAAAGCAATCAACCGAATATATTTCGCCTAGGACGTAAACTCATAAATCCCGCCGGTTGCGCCGGAGCGATTTCGTTCGTCCGAACAGGAGAAAAGCGTAGACCGTAGCG
>JAFGWD010000025.1 GCA_016937315.1 Rhodospirillaceae bacterium | reverse complement strand
GGTTCGCTTTTGGGACTCTGTCCCTGTTCTCCGGGGAATTGTGGTCCTATGCGGGGTGGGGCGTTCCTGTGGTTTGGGAGGACGCGTCGATCATCACCGCGATGGCGGTATGGTTTTTCTACATCGGCTTGATTCACCTGCATTTGACTAAGGTTTGGACCGTGAAATCCCGCGCGGTGATGGCTGTTGTCGGGGCGTGTCTGATCTTGGTTCTGAATTGTGGCCCCGATCTGGGGCCATTCCGTCCTCCGTTTGGATTGTAAGCGCATGTCTTTCTTCATCCGGGTCTGGCGTGCGGTGGGCAGCATTCATCTGACGGTTGTTGTGTGCTTTTTGCTGACTTTGGACCTGGCGATTGGATATCTGTCGTTGCGGGCAAACTTGGGAATTTTTGTTCCTCTTGGCGATGTTGGGTTGTTTTCGTGGTTGCAGACCTATGGCGTCCACAATTGGCATGCGACGGCGTGGTTCTTTGCTTTGTTGGTGTTATTGACGGTTCTCAGCCTCAACACGTTTGTCTGCACAACAGACCGTTTGGTGCACATCGTAAAATCCGGCAGGGGGCGAGCGGGCTGGCGCGTGAAGTTGGCTCCGCACGTTATGCATTATGCGGTGTTGCTGATCTTGGCCGGTTATGTGTGCAGTTATGTGCTGTCGTCCAGTTTGCCGGGGCGGGCTTTGCGCCCCGGAGAGTCCTTGGACTTGCCGGATGGAGCGGGGGTTGTGACCTTTGTCGATTTTGCGCCGGAGATCTACCACGGGAACCGTTTGGAGGGCTTCGACGGCTATGTTTTGGCCGCCAATGCACAATTGGTTTTGACGTCTGGCGGGGTGCGGCGCGAGGCGGTTTTGAACTTCAACAGTCCGGTCTATTGGGGTGGTTATGGCCTGTTCATGAATGACTTCGCCCCGCGCAAGGGTCGTGGGGGCATGAAACAGACCTTCATCAGAATGACCATTCGCCGTGACCCGTCCTCGTTGGTTTATCTGGCGGGGTTGGCGTTGTTTGTCCTGGGGATGGGGTTGTACGTTTTTGATCGCGGCATGAAAAGGTGACGCTGGAATGCTTAGGATGCGCTTGATTCGCTTAGTTTTTATTTCGGCGGTTTTGCCGTTTTTGATGATTCTATCCGCCTGTCAGGACGAAGCGGAAAAGAAGCAGAGCTTCCTGAACGTTGGCGAGTTCGCGGTTAACAAAAAGGCAACGTACATCGAAGTGCGCGATGGCGCGGGGCGGACACTTGCCTTGATCCCGCGTGGAGGTAAGGCCCCGGAAGGCTTTGCCCCGACCATGGTGGTCGAGGTGCCGGTGCAGCGGGTCATCGCTTACCGTCCCTTCGAAGTTGGTGTTATGAAGGCCTTAGGGGTGATGGACACTTTGGTCGGTGTGACCGCCCCCAAGGACAAATGGTTCATTGATGATATACGGCCCCGGTTCGATTCGGGGCAAGTCGCGTTTATTGGTGATTATAGCCGCCTTGATTACGAACGAATCAAAGCTCAGCACCCCGATCTGGTGATGACCTGGGACCCGTCCATTGTGCCGATGATGGACAGTTTGGGGATTCCTGTCGTGGTGACGTCAACGCCGGTGGCGAGCTGCTTGAGCACACACATTCGGTTTGCGGAATTCATCGCGCCGTTCTTCGGTAAAGAGGCGGAAGCTCAGGCTTTTTATCAAAGAATACGTACCGCTTTGGCCGATATTCGGGAGCGGACCAAAGGGATGAAGGCCCCCAAGGCGATGTGGGGCGATATCTTTGAAAAACGCGTGTTGGTGGAGCCGGGAAATGCCTGGGTTGCCGAGTTGGTGGGCTTGGCGCAAAGCGATTATTTGTTCGATGATGTGTATGGCAGGTCCTGCATCGAAATCTCTACGGAGCGCTTTCTCTATAGCGGTAAGGACGCCGACATTTATTTCACCTATCGCACGCCAGCGCGGGGCGCGACATCAAAGGCGGCTTTGGCACGGACCAATCCCCTTCTTGCCCGTGTTCGTCCGCTCAGCCCAGAAGGTCGGACGTATGCCCCGCTGCCGCATTATTCGCAATCCTCCGACCGGCTGGATGAAATCCTGACGGAGATCTCAGCAATTCTGCATCCCCAGGCTTATCCGGGGCATCAGCTGAAATACTTTGTCGAATTGCCGGATACAGATCCACAGGTTTCAAAGGATTAAGTGAGCATGAGTTCCGTAGCCAATATGCGTGCCGCGATTGCCCGGCCCGCACGTCTCCAAGCCGTTCATCGGCGCTTTTTGGTCTTTGGTGTGCTGGCGTGCCTGGTTCTGATCTTCATGGTCTTGAATGTGAGAATCGGTTCGTTGTCTTATTCTTTGCCTCAGGTCTGGGATGCCTTGCTGCATCCTGGGGCGGATAGCGACATTGCCTTCATCGTGTGGAGTATCCGTATGCCGCGTGCGGTCGCGGCGGTCTTGGGCGGAGCCTTTTTGGCGACCTCCGGCCTTTTGCTCCAGGTGTATTTTCGCAATCCGATTGTCGGTCCCTACATTCTGGGGGTTTCCTCTGGGGCGACGGTGATGGTGTCCCTGGTGATGCTGACCTCTGTCGGTCTGGGATTCGCCTATTTCAGTCCTTTCCTCAATACGTTGGCCGCGTGTTTGGGGTCCTATGCGGTGATGTTCTTGGTGGTTTCCATCGCCAGTCGGGTGAAAAACGGCATCACGCTTCTGATTGTCGGATTGATGATGGGATATTTGTGTGGCGCGGTGACGGCGATTCTTACCGCTCTGGCTGAAAAAGAGCAGATAAAAGGCTTTGTCCTTTGGCAGTTAGGCAGTTTCTCGGGCTTCAAGTGGATCGAGATTTCGGTGCTGGTCGGGCTTGGTGGTTTCTTGTTGTTCTGCATCTATCTGATGAGCAAGCCACTGAATGCGTTTCTTTTGGGCGAAGATTACGCGGCGTCTATGGGGGTGAATATCCGGCGCTTCCGTATCCTTATTTTGCTGTTGGCGTCGTCTTTGGCCGGTCTTGTGACCTCCATGGCGGGGCCGGTGGCGTTTATCGGGTTGGCGGTGCCGCACATGGCACGTTTGAGCCTGGGAACGTCGGACAACCGCATTCTGATCCCTGGGGCCTGCCTGATGGGAGCGTTGGTCACCAGTATGTGTGATTTGATCGCACGCATGTGGTTGTCTCCGGTGGAGTTGCCGCTGTCGGCGATTACCGCTTTCTTTGGGGCTCCGATTGTCATCGGTTTGTTGTTGAAAAAGGGAATGCGGACATGAGCAGCGATAGCGTCTTAAGTTGTGAGGCCCTGTGTGTTGGCTATAAGCGTGCGGTGCTGTCCGACGTAACCTTGGATATTCAAGCGGGTGATTTCGTGTCCTTGTTGGGGCCGAACGGGGTTGGCAAGACGACTTTGTTGCGGACATTGTCGCGCCACCTGAAACCGGTTTCAGGCTGTGTGCGGATTCTGGGGCAGGATTTGCATGCGATGCCCGCCCTGGATTTGGCGCGGGTTATGGCTGTGGGTTTGACGGATAATGCCAAGCCACCGCTGTTGTCGGTGTTTGAGTTTGTGGCTCTGGGACGATATCCGCACACTGGATTCATGGGGCACCTGAGGCCAGAGGATGAGGCGGTCGTTGAGGCCGCCTTGTCTTCCGTTGCGGCCGAGAACTTGGCCGACCGTCTTGTGGAGCAGTTGAGCGACGGGGAACGCCAGAAGGCAGTGTTGGCGCGTGCCTTGGCGCAGGAGCCAAAGATTCTGTTGTTGGATGAGCCAACCGCGCACTTGGATTTGAAGCACCGTGTCGAGGTTATGGGCATTTTGCGTAATCTGTGCCGGACGCGCGGGTTGTCTGTTTTGGCCTCTTTGCATGATGTGGATATTGCCGCCAAGGTTTCCGACCAAGTGCTTTTGGTGAAGGCGGGGCAGGTTGTGGATTATGGTTTGCCGGAAGGGGTTCTAACCTCTGAGGCGGTGGCCGGTCTTTATGATTTCAACGAAGCGGATTTCAGCCGTGATCTGGGGGGCATCGAACTGCGTGGCGATGGGTCCATGGGACGGGTTTTTGTGACCGCTGGTCTTGGCAGTGGAGCGGCGATTTTCCGGTTGTTGTCGAAACGGGGGTTGTCGATCTCCACGGGCGTTCTTGCCGAGGGGGATTTGGATGCTTATGTGGCCGAAGCGCTGGGTGCTCAGGCCTTTGTCCAGCCTCGT
>JAFGWD010000182.1 GCA_016937315.1 Rhodospirillaceae bacterium | reverse complement strand
GCCAGGATCCTGGCGGACGAGAAGCCGCTCATCGACGATCTCTGCGCCTATCGCGAGGTTCTTTGTCTTCCAGACATGGCGCACTGATCTGCTGCGCGCGATGGAGGGGCTTGCACTGTTGCGACTCGGATGACGCCCCGATTCGCCGGTTGGTTCGGCGCTTCGCAGGGCATTGTCTGCCTGCAATTTCGGTCGCATTTCCGGGATATTTCGCCGCTTGACGGCAAGCCTGTGGGGAGCGATGCTCCGCGCGGTTTCGACCGATCGCGGGAGAGATCGTCCGGCGGCCAGAGTGACCGCCGGCCGGCGCCGAAGGAGCAACCGCCCCCGGAAACTCTCAGGCAAACAGAACCGCGTCGGTCAGGGGGGCCTCTGGAAAGCAGGTGCGTGCACGGTTTTGCACGGGCCTCACCGAAGATGTAAGTCTTGAGCGTGGGTGTTCTCTCGACTGAGACGAATCTTTCAGGTTCCGAAGACAGAGGGGGGCCGTTGGACCGGATTTCCGGTCTGTGGCCGATTCGTGTTCACCGAAGGGTGGGCGCGGACTTCTGAAGAGGACCCCGATGGGCACACACTCCAACGAAACCCTTCTCGTTACGCCTCTTGATGCACTGCATCGGGAGTTGGGTGCCCGCATGGTGCCCTTTGCTGGGTATGCCATGCCGGTGCAGTACGAAGGCATCTTGTCTGAGCACGCTCAGTGTCGGACAAAAGCCGCGCTGTTTGATGTTTCCCACATGGGGCAGGCGACAGTGCATCATCCAGATGGTGTCTTGGCGGCGGCGCGTGCCTTCGAGGCCTTGGTTCCAGGCGACCTGGTGTCTCTGGACGAGGGGGCCATTCGTTACACGCTGTTTACTGACGAAGGTGGCGGCATCCTTGACGACCTGATGGTCACCAATGCCGGAGATCACCTGTTCGTGGTGGTCAATGCCGCGTGCAAGGACGCTGATTTCGCGCATATGATCGCGAAACTCCCTGGATGCACGGTCAAACCGTTGCTGGATCGGGCCTTGATTGCGCTGCAAGGGCCGATGGCAGCCACCGTCTTGGCGCGTTTTGCGCCAGAGGCGGCGGACATGACTTTTATGACCGCCCGGGTTTTGGATGTGGCGGGGATCGGCGTGTGGGCCTCGCGGTCTGGATACACCGGCGAAGATGGCTTTGAAATCTCGGTTGCCGCGTCGGATGCAGAGGCTTTGGCCCGTCGGTTGCTGGCGGAACCGGAAGTCGCGGCATGTGGCCTGGGGGCGCGGGACAGTCTGCGTTTAGAGGCGGGGCTGTGCCTGTACGGCGCGGATATTGGACGCGATACGTCGCCGGTTGAAGCCAACCTAAAGTGGACGATTGGTAAACGCCGCCGCGAGGAAGGAGGATTCCCCGGTGCCGATGTGATTCTGGCGCAATTGAAAAATGGCGCGACGCGGAGCCGTGTTGGCTTGCGTCTGGACGGGCGTCAACCCGCCCGTGCCCACACCGACATCGTTGATGTGGCGGGGGCGAAGATTGGCGAGATTACCTCTGGTGGTTTCGGCCCAACGGTAGAGGGGGCGATTGCCATTGGCTATGTAGACATGGCGCACGCAACGACGGGGACGAAGATCGCCTGCGTGGTGCGCGGAAAAACCCTGCCGGGCGAAGTGACCGCGATGCCGTTCACGCCGCACCGGTACGTTAAGGGTTGATAGGGACACAAAGGTAGAGGGGACAGAATCATGGCAAAAGTTTATTTTTCTGAAGACCACGAATGGATTTCGGTGGAGGGCGGCGTCGGCATCGTCGGCATCACCGAATACGCGCAAGAACAACTGGGCGACGTGGTGTTCGTCGAGTTGCCTGAACTTGGTACGGAGGTGGAGAAGGGGGATGACGTTGCTGTTGTTGAGTCCGTGAAAGCGGCCAGCGAAGTGTATTCTCCGGTGTCTGGTGAAATCGTCGAGATCAACGAGGATCTGGCCGAAGCGCCTGGTCTCGTTAATCAACACGCGGAAGCGGATGGTTGGTTTTACAAGATCGTTCTGTCTGATGAGACCGAACTCGACGATTTGATGAACCGCAAGGACTATGACGCCTTTGTTGAGGATCTGGACTGATGCGTTATTTGCCGTTAAGCGCTGATGATCGTGCGGAAATGCTGGACGCAATCGGCGCTGCGTCGGTTGAGGATCTGTTTTGCGACATTCCTGCCGATGTGCGGGCGAGTGGGGTCTTTGACCTACCCGACCACCAGGGGGAAATGGCCGTGGAACAGGCCTTCTCCGCCTTGGCCCAGAAAAGTTTGAGTCCAGCCTGTGCGCCGACCTTTTTGGGGGCGGGAGCGTATCGTCACCATATTCCGGCGGCGGTGGATGCCTTGATTCAGCGTGGCGAATTTCTGACCAGTTATACCCCCTACCAGCCGGAGATCTCGCAAGGCACGCTGCAAGCCTTGTTCGAATTTCAGACTCAGGTTTGTCTGCTGACCGGCATGGAGGTTGCCAACGCGTCGATGTACGACGCCGCGACAGCCTGTGCTGAGGCGGCTCTGATGGCGGCACGCGTGACGCGCCGTAAGGCGGTGTTGATTTCGGGCGGGGTGCATCCGCACTATATTGATGTGATCCGCACGCAGTTGGCTTTTACCGGCATTGCCTGTGATCGCTTAGCTCCAGATCCCTTGGGGATCGAAGACTTGCTGGGGCGTGTGTCGCCGGATTTGGCCTGTGTTGTTGTGCAGACTCCGGGCTTTTTCGGTGGACTGTCGGATTTTTCGGCGCTGGCCGCGCAATGTCACGCCAACGGTGTGTTGTTGGTGGTTGCGGTGGCCGAACCGGTTTCTTTGGGCGCGTTGAAACCGCCGGGGGAAATGGGTGCCGATATCGTGGTGGTGGATGGGTCGTCCTTGGGCATGCCGTTGTCGTTTGGTGGTCCAGGGGTTGGATTGTTCGCAGTGCGTGAAAAGTACGTGCGTAACATGCCGGGGCGGTTGGTTGGACAGACCGTGGATGTGGACGGGCGTCGCGGTTGGGTGCTGACCTTGTCGACCCGAGAACAGCACATTCGCCGGGAAAAGGCGACGTCGAACATTTGCACCAACTCTGGTTTGTGTGCGTTGGCGTTTTCGATTCATGTCGCGCTGTTGGGGGATACGGGCCTTGCCAAATTGGCGGAGGTCAACCACGCGGCGGCGGTTGCGTTGTCCAGGAAACTGGCGGCGGTGAAAGGGGTCAAGATTGTGGGGCCTGCTTTTTTCAACGAATTTGCAGTGATGCTACCCAAACCAGCGGCGGAGGTGGTTGAGGCCTTGGCAGCCAAGGGAATTTTGGGCGGTGTGCCGGTGTCGCGGTTTTATCCCTCGTTTCCAGAACTTGAAAATTTGATGCTGGTGGCGGCGACCGAAACCAACAGCGATGCGGATATGGACGCCTTGGTTGCGGCCCTGAAGGAGGTTTTGCAATGATCGAGGGTCAGGTCTTTCCGTCGGTGCCTGCGGGCACTGTGACCGGCAATCGTGGTTTGGTGGTTGAAGAACCGTTGTTGTTTGAACAGGGATCGGTTGCGGGGTCCGGTGTGGATCTACCAGAGCCGCGTGATGTGCCGGATGGTTTGGGGGGCTTTCGTCGGACCACTCCGATTGGTCTGCCCGGATTATCTGAGCCGCAGGTGGTGCGCCACTACACCCGCTTGTCGCAAAAGAACTACAGCATTGATGCAGGGTTCTATCCACTCGGCTCCTGCACCATGAAATACAATCCGCGCCTGAATGAAAAGTTGGCGCGGTTGTCCGGGTTGGGGGACCTGCATCCTTTCCAGCCGATTTCTACGGTTCAGGGTGCACTGGAAATGATGCACAGCTTGGCCGTGTGGTTGATGGAGCTGACCGGCATGGCCGGTGTGGCGATGTCGCCAGCGGCTGGGGCGCACGGCGAATTGTGTGGCATTATGGCCATTCGTGCCGCGCAGGAGGCCAAGGGAAATCCACGTAAGATTATCCTGGTTCCAGAGTCGGCTCATGGGACCAATCCGGCTTCTGCGTCCTTGTGTGGGTACTCTGTGGTAGCGATTCCGGCTACGTCTGAGGGGCGGGTGGACATTGCGGCGCTGAAAGAAAAACTTTCGGACGAGGTGGCCGGCATCATGCTGACCAATCCCAACACTTGCGGTCTGTTCGAACGTGATGTGCGGGAGATTGCCGACCTGGTCCATGCTGCGGGGGCCTTCTTCTATATGGATGGGGCCAACTTCAACGCCTTGATCGGACGGGTTAAAGTCGCTGATCTGGGGGTTGATGCGATGCACATCAATTTGCACAAGACGTTCTCCACGCCGCATGGTGGTGGTGGACCGGGGGCAGGGCCGACGGTGTTGTCTCCGGCCTTGGTGGCGTTTGCGCCGCTGCCTTTCGTGCGGAAGACGAAAGATGCTTTTGAACTGGTGGAAACCCGCGCTCAAGCGGGTGAAGCGGCCCATCCCTTTGGGCGTATGAAGGGATTCCACGGGCAATTCGGCGTGATGCTGCGTGCCTTGGCCTATGCCATGAGCTTGGGTAAGGACGGCTTGCGACAAACCTCTGGTGATGCGGTGCTGAATGCCAACTATCTGTTGGCGCGTCTGAAAGACGTGCTGACGGCACCGTTTGATGGACCCTGCATGCACGAGGCGTTGTTCGATGATGGTTTCCTGAAGGATACCGGCGTGACCACGCTGGACTTTGCGAAGGCCTTGATCGACGAAGGCTATCACCCGATGACTATGTATTTCCCGCTGGTGGTGCATGGTGCGTTGCTGATGGAGCCGACGGAAAGCGAGAGTAAACAGACCCTGGATGTGTTTATTGATACGGTTCGGGGTTTGGCGGCTAAGGCGCTGGCGGGAGACGCCGATTTCTTCCATGCGGCGCCGCGTTTGACTCCGCGCCGTCGTTTGGATGAAACCCTAGCGGCGCGAAAGCCTGTCTTGCGCTGGCGTCCGGATGTGGCGGACTGAACCCAATAAAAACCCCCTGAGAAATCCTCCGGGGGTTTTTTATGAGGAAAAGGGAAGGTCAATGCGGTTCCGGGTCTTCCAGTTTACCAAAGCACAGGCTGATGATGCCTGCCAGAGCCAGAACCGTGAACAGCAACGCGATATAAATCGCGAACGAAACCTGAAACAGGACCGAGCCAATCACGGCCGTCAAACCAATCACGGCAACCAGCAAAATCCCGAGGGTTTGCAGAATTACACGCACCATAGGCCTCCTTCCGCGAAACATCGCCTTGAACATAGGGGGGCAGAGGCCTGGAATAAAGGGGGGCTCAGTTTTATGGGGCGTAGCGCAACCATAAAGCCGACAACGGCATGACCAGAACCAACGCTGGCAGCATGCTGGACAAAGGGAAGGTCTTGATGCCGCTGATAGTGAACCCGGTAGCAACCATGATGAATCCGCCGCAGGCCGTGAAATCAGCGGTCATGGCGGGTGTGGTCAGGGGGAGAATCAAGGAGGCCGACAGCAGCAGGGCCATTTGTACGGCGATCTGGGGTAAAGCCAGTGTGGCCACAGCATAGCCCAAGGTGATGGCGAAAATCGGCGCGGTGAACACATCCATGATGGCTTTGATGAGCAGAAGTGTCGGGTCGCCGGTCATGCCTTCAGTTAAAGACCCAAGGATGCCAACCCCGCTGAAGCAGAACAGGACGGTGGCCGAGACAAAGGTTTCGATATAGGTGCTTTCGTTGGTTTTTTCGCGTGCCTTGGCGGCATAGCGTTTGGGAGTGATGATATCGACGCCCTTTCGTGCGAAGCGGGCGAGGGCGCGGAAGCCACGCTCGACACCGATGATTTCCCCGAGGATGGTTCCGATAATCAGGGCCAAAACCACGGGTGGCATGGATACCACTTTGGTGATCATGGAAATCCCGAGGCCCATGGCAACACAGCCAAAAACCAAGGGGAGGCGTTCACTGATGCGTCTGGGGATATGGCCCCCCAAGGAGGCTCCGAGGACGCTGCCAAGAAAAATGGCCGCACCATTAACAAACGGTCCGATACTCATACGCTTTTGTCCATTTCGTCTTTAGGTCGATAGCACGATGCACCACCCCCATGTGCGATGGGGTGGTGCCGCCTTGTTGGGTTAAGCTCGTACGGTCTTGCAGGACTATATTCAGGCCTACGGGTGGCGCAGGTAATTCCATCTGAACGGAATAGGTTCTATAGGCGCCAGAGGTCAATATTGGCTGGTTTTTGGTCGCGGTTGAGGCAGCCCTTAACGTCTGCGATGAACCCTTTGCCGTCCTTCAACAGACGTGTGATGTCCCAGCCCAGGGCGCGATAATCGCGGTGTGGTACCGCGAGGATAATGGCGTCAGCAGGGTCCAGTGTGGCAAAAGGGCTTAACGTCAGGCCATATTCATGAGCGACTTCTGCTGCATCGGCCATGGCATCGGCCACTTGAACGCGGACGCCGAAGGCTTTTAGTTCGGCCAAGATGTCAACGACGCGGGTGTTGCGGATGTCCGGGACGTCTTCCTTAAAGGTCAAACCCAAAACCGTGACAACCGGGTTGGCGGCACAGCCATTTCCCATCAGGGCTTTGATGGTTTCACGGGCGACAAAGCCCCCCATATCGTCGTTGATGCGCCGTCCCGACAGAATGACTTGTGCGTGGTATCCGGCCTTTTCCGCACGGTGCGTCAGGTAATAGGGATCGACGCCGATGCAGTGTCCGCCGACCAAGCCGGGGCCGAAGGGTAAGAAGTTCCATTTGGTGCCACTGGCAGACAGAACGTCGCCGGTGTCGATGCCAAAATGGTGGCAGATCACGGCCAATTCGTTCATCAGGGCGATGTTGACGTCGCG
>JAFGWD010000181.1 GCA_016937315.1 Rhodospirillaceae bacterium | reverse complement strand
GCCGCGAATTCCTCGCCGCCATAGCGTGCGATGGTGTCGACATGCCGCATCAACGCGGCGGATAATGCCCAGGCGACTTGTTTGAGGCAGTGATCCCCAGCGATGTGGCCCAGGTGGTCGTTATAGGCTTTGAAGTGGTCGATATCGACCATGATCAAGGTCAAGGGCTTTGCCGTGCGCTCACATCGCCGCCACTCGTAATCCAGCGTTTCGTCGAAGCTGAGGCGGTTGAAGATACCGGTCAGGCGATCCGTCCGGGACAGAACCTGAAGTTGGTCATTGCGTTCCTGCAAAAGACTTTGCAGGCGTTCCAACTCTGCGATTTTGGCATCCAATTCGCGGGTTTTCTCCTCCAAGATGCGCCGCTGTCGGTGGATATCCAGAAAGACATTGATCTTGCTTTTCAAAACCCCGGCATCTAGGGGCTTGGATAAATAATCTACGGCACCAGAGTCGTAGCCGCGAAAAACGTGTTCGCGCTCGGTACGGTTTGCCGTGACAAAGATAATCGGAATATGCCGGGTTCGGTTATTGCCGCGCATCAGTTCGGCGGTTTCGAAGCCATCCATCTCCGGCATCTGGACGTCCAGAAGCGCAATGGCGAATTCATGGGAAAGGGTTTTCGCCAGCGCTTCGTTTCCCGATTGCGCGGTGATGATGTTCAGGTTCGGCGCGGCGAGAAGATTTTCCAGCGCAAACAGGTTATTTGGGTTGTCGTCGACGATCAGAATATCGGCTTGCATGATGCCTCTGGTCCTGGGTGAAGGCATGCCAGAAAGGGGCCAATCTCCGCAAGTGGCAGAATGTGATCGACAGCACAGGCAGCAAGGGCTGCGCGGGGCATAATATCAACCTCTGCCGTTTCGGGGGATTGCACCACGCTCGTTCCTCCCATCGTGTGGATTTTTGCTAAGCCAACTGCACCGTCGGCACTGGCTCCGGTGAGGATAACACCCACAAGCTCTGTGCAGAAGGTTTCCGCTGCGGTTTCGAACAGGATATCAATCGCAGGGCGGGAAAAGTTTACACGTTCTTCTCTTGATAGACTGAAATGTCGATTGTGTTCAACCATAAGATGGTGGTCTGGTGGGGCCACGAAGACTGTTCCAAATTTTATCGGAGCTTTGTCTTCTGCTTCTTCGACCGGCAAACAACAATCACGTTGGAATCGGCGTAGCAACGTATCTCCGGCATTGGCCGGGATGTGCTGGACAATGATGACCGCAAGTTCATAATCACGAGGTAGGCACGAGAGCACCGCGCCAATGGCGGAGAGACCTCCGGCAGAGGCACCAATGACGACGGTGGTTGCATGATGTTCGGGGGGAGAGGTCATATCTGGCCTTCCTCGTCGAGGGAGGGAATCCGCCGCTTGCGATAAATTTTTTCCCGTGCATCGACGATTTCGAAAGCATCGGCATAATCGCTGAAGCGCAGGCTTTCCTTGGTGCCCAGGCACAGGAAGCCCCCGTTGCACAGGCTGTTCAGGAACAATTTTATCGCTTTGTTCTGGAGTTCATCCCCGAAATAAATCAGGACGTTTCGGCAGAAAATAATGTTCATCTCACCGAAAATGCCGTCGGTGACCAGGTTGTGTGGTGAAAACAGAATGTTGTTTTTTAGGGACGCCTTGATCGCGGCCGACTCATAATCGGCCGTGTAGTACTCCGAGAACGAGGCCGTGCCACCGGATTTTTGATAATTCGTGGTGTATTGGCGGACGGCATCCAGTGGATAGATCCCCTGCCGCGCGGTTTCCAGGACGGGGGGATTGATGTCGGTAGCGTAAATCTGCGCCCGGCTTTTCATTCCCTCTTCTTCCAAGAGGATGGCCATGGAATAGACTTCTTGCCCAGAAGCGCATCCGGCATGCCAGACCTTGATGAAAGGATAGGTCTTGAGGAGGGGGATGACGGTTTGGCGAATTGCGCTGTAAAATGGGGGGTCGCGGAACATCTCGGTCACATTGATCGACAGGGCGGTGAGTGTCGCGTCGAAGAAGTCGGAGTCCCATATCAGTTTGTGGGCGACCTCGCAAAACGTCGAAAGTCCGGCGCGTTTGCGTACATATTCCAGTCGGCGTTTGATATGTGCGCTGGCATAGCCACGGAAATCATAGCCGGATTTTTGGTAGATGGCCTCTAAGAGTAAGCGCATCTCCAAGCGTTCATTTTCCAGAGAGGTCAGGTTTATGGTCATCTATAGAGCCAGACGCGCAAGAGAGAGAGGAGCTTTTCCGTATCCACCGGCTTTGCCAGATAGTCACTGGCTCCGGCTTCAACGCATTTGTTGCGGTCACCTTTCATCGCTTTGGCGGTAAGGGCGATGATTGGCAATTTGGCATGGTCTCGAATTTTGCGAATTTCGCGGATGGCCTCATAACCGTCCATTTCCGGCATCATAATGTCCATTAGAACCAGATCAATCGCGGGGTTTTCTGCAAGGCGTGTCAGGCTTTCACGGCCATCGCGGGCGATCACCACGGAAAGACCCTTGTCTTCTAAAACACTGGACAGGGCGAAGACATTACGCATGTCATCATCGACCAGAAGGATGGTGCGGTCTTTCAGTGCGGCATCGCGGTCATGCATCATGCGGATCATCGCGCGTTGGCGTTCCGGCAGGGTTGCCTCCACGCGATGCAGGAACAAGGCGCTTTCATCCACCAAGCGTTCGGGAGAACGAACACCCTTGATGATGATACTGTCGGCGTGGCGTTGGAGTTGTTCTTCCTCTGACTTGGACAGTTCACGGCCCGTGTAAATGATAATCGGCATGCGAGCGCAGTGGGGAATGTCGCGCAGGCGTTCCAAAAGGTCAAAGCCGCTCATATCCTTTAAGCCAAGGTCCAGGATCATGCAGTCAAAAGACGACTGAGACAGGGTGCTTAAAGCCTTGGTGCCGCTGTTGGCGATGGTGGATATGACATCACCATTGCCAATTAATTGACGGATGGCTTCTGCCTGGACGGGATCATCCTCGACCACGATCAATGAACTGACGGGTTTGTCGATAACCTCCTCGATTTTTGAGAACGCCTCTTCAACCCGCTCAACGCTGATGGGCTTGGTCAAGAATCCGACCGCCCCCATACGTAGACCATCCAGAGCATTGTCGTCGCCAGAAATGAAATGCACCGGAATGTGCCGGGTTTCTGGGTTGTCCTTCAAACGGGCCATGACCTCCCATCCATCGATGCCAGGTAAGCCGATATCCAGAATAATCGCGCTGGGGTGATAGTAATCGGCGAAGTGTAAGCCGGTTTCTCCATCGGCGGCGATCAGGCACTTGAAGTCACGTTCGTGCGCCAAATCACGCAGAATCGCGGCGAAACTGTGGTCGTCTTCAATGATCAACAGGATTTTATCGTCAGAGGCGAGGGACTTGCGATCATCACGTACGTCCTCTGCCGAGGCATCATCGCTGAGTGTGGGGGGATGTTTTACCGGTTTTGCCGAGGATTTGGGCTTTATGGTCTCGGTTGCGGATACGGGCGTAGGCGTTGGTGGGGCAGAGACTGGCGGGGATGCAAGCGCAGGGGTTTCTGGACGTGAGGTTTGGGTTTGGCTGGTTGGTAGAATGACCGAGAAAATACTCCCCTTACCGGGGACGCTGGTGAGTGTGATCAGTCCTCCCAAGGCTTCGGCAAGACGCCGCGAAATCGAAAGCCCCAGGCCTGTGCCACCGTATTTGCGGCTGGTGCCGCCATCGGCTTGGCGAAAGGCTTCGAAGATTTCCGCTTGGCGATCGGCAGGAATGCCAATGCCTTCGTCTTTGACAACAAAGGCGACGGCGGTTTGGGGTGTCAGGGGGTGGTGTGCGGGCAGGTCATTGGCTTGTGGGCGGGTGATCGACAGGCTGACGCGGCCTCCGGCCTCGGTAAACTTGAAGGCATTGGACAGGAGGTTGCGGACCACCTGTTGCAGACGATGGGAATCCGTGACCAGCGATGGAGGGATGTTGTCGTCAATGATGGTGTCGAAAGGAATGCCGCGATTTTCTGAAACCGGGCGGAACACACGCTCAATGTCGGATAAAAAGCCTGCGATGGGCATGGGCTCCATTGACATTTCGACTTTTCCCGCCTCGACTTTTGATAGATCGAGAATGTCGTTGATCAGCTTCAATAAGTCACTGCCTGAAGCGTTGATAGTGCGTGCCGATTCGATTTGCCGTGGGGTCAGGTTGCCGACGCGGTTTTCTTCCATCAACTGCGATAGGATCAAGATGCTGTTCAATGGAGTCCGAAGCTCGTGGCTCATATTTGCCAGGAACTCAGATTTGTAGCGATTGGATGTTTCCAGTTCTTTGATCTTTTCGCGGATTTCGTCGCGTGCGCGAATCAGTTCATCGTTCTTGGTCTGGATAGCCTTGCTGCGTTGTTCCAGCTCTTGCGTGCGCTCTTCCAACTCTTCATTGGTGACGCGCAGTTCCTCTTGTTGCGTTTGCAGTTCGTTTTCCGATTTACGGAGTGCGTGGGTTTGCTCTTCCAGCTCTTCGTTGATGACCCGCAATTCTTCTTGCTGAGTTTGCAATTCGCGTTCGGATTCGATTAAGGCTTGGGCCTGCCGCTTCAGTTCGGTATTGCTGGCTCGCAATTCGTTTTCTTGTTCGCGGGCACGAGCCAGCAGAGTCTCAATGGTTTGGTGGCTTTCGGCTGCGGCGATGAGGACGCCGACATTGCCACTGTTCTCGGCGATGAAGCGACGTTCAACCGGGGTGAAGGGT
>JAFGWD010000180.1 GCA_016937315.1 Rhodospirillaceae bacterium | reverse complement strand
TCGGTTTCCGCCGAGGACGCGCCGAGGTTGAAACCATACATGAAACTGGTCGAGTATCTGGGTGGCTTTGCCGGCCAGATCACACGGTCCGGGATCAAGGCGGTGACCATCGAATACGAGGGATTGGTTGCGGATCTCAACACCAAACCGTTGACCGCGATTGCATTATCGGGTTTGTTGCGGCCGATGTTGGACGGGGTGAATATGGTCAGTGCGCCCGCCGTGGCGAAGGATCGTAACATCTCCCTTTCCGAGACCAAGCGCGAAAAATGCGAAGAGTATCAAACTCTGGTGAAGTTGACGGTGACCACGGAGACCCAGACACGCTCGGTTTCCGGGACATTGTTTGCCGGCAAACCCCGGTTGGTCGAGGTTAATGGCATTCCGGTGGAAGCGGAGTTCGCGCCGCACATGTTGTTCTTTACCAATAAGGACAAACCGGGCTTGATCGGCAAGCTGGGAACCGCTTTGGGTTTGGCTGGGGTCAATATTGCGACCTTCCATCTGGGGCGTAATGCGGTTGGCGAGGATGCCATCGCCTTGGTCCAGATTGATGGTGCGTTGAAGACCGACGTGCTCGATTCTCTGCGTCTCGTGCCCAATGTGGTGCGGGTGGAGTCCTTGCAGTTCTAAAAATCCATCCGGACTTTCTATGAAACACGGCGGACCTTGCGGGTCTGCCGTGTTTTTTTATGGCGCACGTATTGTGTGTATCCTGCGGCGCACGGCTTTTGAATACGGTATAGTGGCGGCCAATCTGAGGGTGGGGGTGCCAGAGTCCGGCGGCTTCCCCTTTTCATGAAAACCAGAAGGAAGGAGATATCCGATGAAGGATCGCAGCTATGCCATTGCCGTTATCCCCGGTGATGGTATCGGCAAGGAAGTCGTGCCCGAAGGTGTGCGCGTTCTGGAAGCCGCAGCACGCCGGTTTGGGTTCTCCTTGGATCTGCAAGACCATGATTTCGCATGCTGTGACTATTACGCCAAGCATGGGCAGATGATGCCCGACGACTGGCAACAGCGTATTGGCGCGGTGCAGGCGATTTTCTTCGGTGCGGTCGGCTGGCCGGAGACGGTGCCTGATCATATTTCCTTGTGGGGGTCTTTGCTCCAGTTCCGCCGGGTCTATGACCAGTACGTTAATTTGCGTCCGGTGCGTTTGATGCCTGGGGTTCCCTGCCCACTGGCGGGGCGTGAGCCGGGCAGCATTGATTTTCTGGTGGTGCGCGAGAACACTGAAGGCGAGTACTCCTCGGTGGGCGGCAAGATGTATGCGGGCACCGAGCGCGAGGTGGTGATCCAGGAAACCGTGATGAGTCGCGTCGGGGTTGATCGTATTCTGAAGTTTGCGTTTGATCTGGCCAATACGCGGCCAAAGAAGCATCTGACTTCGGCGACGAAGTCCAATGGGATTGCGATTACCATGCCCTATTGGGATGAGCGTGTGGTCGAAATGGCCAAGGCCTATCCCGCCGTTGTTTGGGACAAGTACCATATCGACATCTTGACCGCGAACTTCGTCCTGCACCCGGATCGTTTCGATGTGGTGGTGGGGTCTAATCTGTTCGGTGATATTTTGTCCGACCTGGGTCCGGCGTGTACGGGGACCATTGGGATTGCGCCTTCGGCCAATATCAATCCAACCCGTAAGATGCCGTCTTTGTTCGAGCCGGTGCACGGTTCGGCTCCCGATATCGCGGGCAAGGGGATTGCCAATCCGATCGGTCAGATTTGGTCGGCGGCGATGATGTTGGACTTTCTTGGCGAAGTGGATGCGGCTGCGGCGATTGTTGCTGCGATCGAAGAGGTCGTGGTTCAGCCGCACCTTCGCACTGGGGACCTGGGGGGAACGGCAAACACATCCACATGCGCGGCCGCGATTGTTCAGGCGCTGGGTTAAAAATCAGAAAAGCGGTGTGAGCGGGGCGGAAGCCCCGCTTTATGTGGCGGTTATGGTAACGTGTACATCGGCGGGCCGTGCGGTGTATGGCGACGAGGTGACGAGAACGCGGGCACCGGCGGCGGCATAGGCGGCGGCGTTGGCGGCGGAAATGCCGCCAGCTGCGGCAATCACGGGCTGTGGTCCGTCACAGGTTGCCAGTGCGGCGGATAGGCGACCAACCTCCTCTGGCGAGAATTTTTCCAATTGCAGGACAGTGGCTCCCGCTTTTCTGGCGATGAGTGCGTCGGCGATGGTCTTGACCTCAACGACGATGCTGCGTTCTGGGTTTTGCTGTCGCAGGTCCGTGATTTGGTCCGCCAAGGTGTGGGCACCATCACCAAACACGCGATGTTCTGGGAAAAGCAGTATGGTATCCGATAAGCCGCATCGGTGCAGGGTTGCTCCGGCGACGCAAATCGCCTTTGCCGAAAGGGCGCGGGTGCCGGGAACGGCCTTGCGGGTGCAGGCGACTGTGACCACGGGGTTAATGTGGCGTGCTGCGTCAATAATAGCCCGTGCTGCGGTGGCGACGCCGGACGTCCACTCGATCAGGGTTTGTGCGACTTTCCATGCAGACAGCAAGCTATCCGCACGCCCGATTCCAGAGAGGAGGAGGGTGTCTGCGGCAGCGGCCTGTCCGCTGGATGTGGCAACTGTGGCGGAACAGCCCAGCATCACCAGGATGCGGGCTGCTTCCTCGGTGCAGCAGGCCACCATGGGGCTGCGTGCGGCAAAGGTGATGCGTCCGGGCAGAGCGCCGATATTCAGTGAACGGGTGGTTAAGTCGCCATAAGGGATGTCCTCGGCGATTAAGGCGTGCAAGACGGAATCCGAGATGTGGTGCATGGAAGGCCTTTCTTGTCCAATGCCGTACGCTATGCCTGTCGCATATACGACGCGATGCATGCGTTTTGCCGGGACAAGCAAGGACCGGACCAGAGCGCGGTATATGTTGCGCCAGAGTCGGATGATTTATGAGTTTACGTCCTAGGAATTTTCGCCTTCGGTTAAGCCCATGCGTGCGGCCGCGATGACGGCACTGGTGCGGTTGGGGACACCGAGTGCCTTCAGAATCGCGGTGACGTGGAGTTTAACCGTGCCTTCGGACAGGTCGAGGGCTTGCGCGATGTCGCGATTGGACATACCGCGTGCCACCAACCGCAACACATCCATTTGTCGTGGCGTAAGGGCGTTGGCATGAGGCGTTGTCGCGTGTGCCGGGGTTTCCGGTACGTCTTCGTCAAGGACCAGGGGCGGAATGTAGTGGCCGCCAGACAAAACCAGATTGATGGCGTTGATCATTACCGAACTGGACG
>JAFGWD010000179.1 GCA_016937315.1 Rhodospirillaceae bacterium | reverse complement strand
CCAAATCCTTGCGATCAAAACTCGTCAATACCGTCACGGCAATCAGTTTCGGCGGCGCGGCGGCAACTTTATCCGCCGACTCATAAGCCATATCCCGTGCCGCCTTCAACATCGCCAAACCACCCGCAGCATGCAGAGTCAGATAGCGGGGCTTCAACGGAATCACCGCCTGCAACGCGGACGCGACAGTATTCGGAATGTCGTGGAGTTTCAGGTCCAGGAAAATATCTTTGCCCGACGCCTTAGCAACCTGCCGAATGCCTTCCGGGCCGTTGGCGCAAAAAAACTCCAACCCGAGTTTCAGGCCTCCCACATAGGCGGAAATCTGCGCCGCCAAGCGGCTCGCCGCCACAAGGTCCGTGGTGTCAATGGCACAAAAAATCGGATTGCTCTTCATACGCACATCCTTCCAAATAATCAACCGAGCGGGAGGCCCCCTTACGACAACGAGGCCATCGCCTTAAGCCGCAGCAGAAGGAGGCGACAAAGCCTCGGCAGAGGTCCGGCTCTGCAACTGATCGCGTTCAACTTCCAGGGCACGCATTTTAACCTCAACGGCCTGAACCCGCGCTTGGGCCCGTGCGGCGGACGTCACCCGTCCGATCAAAAGGCCAAGAAGCAACCCAACGGCCAGGGCCCCCAAGACCGCCAGATAAACCCCCAGATGCACCGTGAAGGGCAGCGGCCAAAGATCAAGGTCCACATTCTGGCGATTGGCAACCGCAAATGCGGCTGCCATGATGGCAATGGGAAGTCCAATGATCCACGTCAAAATACGCACGGCCTGATGACCCTTATGGAAAGAACAGGAAAACCGCGCCGGAAAACGCACAGACTTTTCCGGCACGGCAATGACGATCAAACAGAAGCTTCGCCATTAATGCGATCCCGCAATTGCTTGCCGGTCTTAAAATACGGAACCACTTTAGACCCGACTCGAACCGCATCGCCGGTGCGCGGATTTCGACCCGTGCGAGCATCGCGGGTTTTGGTGGAAAATGCGCCAAAGCCACGCAGTTCGACCCGATCACCCCGCGCAAGCGCAAGCGTAACTTCCTCGAAAATGGTGGCAACGATCCGTTCCACATCCCGCTGATAAAGATGCGGGTTGCGTTCGGCTAAGCGTGCTATCAGCTCAGACTTTGTCATAGCGTGCAATCCCTTCGAAGACGGCAACGTCCGCCCCTCCGACGCATACCGAAGCCACAGGGCTCCCTGGGCAAAAACCGACACACGCGGCGAGACCAAAAAATAATCCTGTCGATACGTGTACGTGTTCCCGAGATTGCCAGATTTCAACCTCTTCATCAAGGTTAAGCCTCTCACGGGCAAGCCTTTTTCATTACCCCATAAAAAAACGCCACCCTTTTTAAGGGCGGCGCTTTCTGGTTGTCGTAGAAAGAGATCAGGAATTGGCTTTTTCATCCTGGGCCTGCCGCAACGCGGCACCCAGAATATCGCCCAAGGATGCGCCGGAATCGGTCGTACCGTATTCCGCCATCGCCTGTTTGTCCTCTTCCATTTCGCGGGCCTTGATCGACAGGGTCAGCTTGCGGCTCTTGCCATCAATCTGCATGATCTTGGCATCCACTTTTTCGCCAATGGCGAAACGCTCAACCCGCTGTTCGGACCGCTCACGCGAGAGATCACCCTTGCGGATGAAGCCGGTCGCACCTTCGGTCGCAGCCACTTCAAGACCACCATCAGTCACAGCGGTCACCGTGCAGGTGACCACGGTCCCTTTCTTCAGGCCCTTGGTGGCATTCTCGAAGGGATCGTCCTTAAGCTGCTTCAAGCCCAGGCTGATCCGCTCCTTTTCGACATCGACGTCGAGGATCTTGGCGGTAACCATGTCGCCCTTCTTGAAGGACTTCACCGCTTCCTCGCCGCTCATCTCCCAAGAGATGTCGGACAGGTGAACCATGCCGTCGATTTCGCCCGGCAAACCAACAAACATACCAAATTCGGTGATGTTTTTGATTTCGCCTTCCAGGGTGGACGAAACCGGGTGGTTGGCCAGGAAATCGGTCCACGGATTGGACAAGCATTGCTTCAGGCCCAAGCTGATGCGGCGCTTGTTGGGATCGACGTCCAGCACCATGACTTCCACTTCCTGCGAGGTGGAAACGATCTTACCGGGGTGAATGTTCTTCTTGGTCCAGGACATCTCGGAAACGTGAACGAGACCTTCGACACCCGCCTCCAACTCGACAAACGCGCCGTAATCGGTGATGTTGGTAACGCGGCCAGTGAACTTGGTCCCGACCGGGTACTTACCTTCGACGCCCGACCACGGATCGGCTTCCAACTGCTTCATGCCCAGGCTGATACGCTGAGTTTCCGAGTTGAAGCGAATCACCTGCACCTTAATGGTCTGGCCAATGGACAGGGCCTCGGACGGATGATTGATGCGCTTCCACGCGATGTCGGTGACGTGCAACAGGCCATCAACGCCACCCAGGTCAACGAACGCACCGTAATCGGTGATGTTCTTGACAACGCCGTCGAGGATCTGACCTTCCTTCAGGTTCTCGATCAACTCGGAACGCTGTTCGGCGCGGGTT
>JAFGWD010000178.1 GCA_016937315.1 Rhodospirillaceae bacterium | reverse complement strand
TGGTCGGACTTCGATATGATGGGGCACGTCAATAACGTGGAGTTCATGCGGTTTTTCGAAATCGCAGTGGTGGATTTTTTCCGCACCCATGACGTTTTTCCACCATCCAGTTCGGTTACCGCGTTTGCTGCGGAAAATATGTGTCGGTTTTTGAAACCCCTGAACTATCCGTTACAGAGCGTGGATTGCGGGATGCGGGTGGAGCGTTTGGGAGGATCAAGCGTACGATTCGGGTTCGCGCTGTTCCGCAGGGAAGAGGAAACGCCGTCTGCCGTAGGGTATTGGGTCCACGTCTTTATTGACCGTCAGAGCCTACGTGCGGCACCGATGCCGCAGCAATCGCGGGATATTTTCCAAACCTATCTGAGCCCAGGGTCTTGGACAATGCCGGGCGCGTAAAAAGGGAGGCGCAAACGCGCCTCCCACATGCATGGGAACGGATGATTCAGGCGGCTTTCGACGGACCGCTGAGGGTTTTTGGCGCGGTCTCGCCGGTAATCTGGATCTTCCGAGGTTTCAATTCCTCCGGCACTTCGCGTTCCAGGTCAATGTGGAGCAGTCCGTTTTCCAAGCTCGCCCCTTTGACCTTGATATGCGCGGCCAGTTCAAACCGTCGTTCAAAAGCCCGCGATGCAATTCCACGGTGAAGGTAAATGGAGGGATTTTGATCCTCTTCTTCCTCGGTCTTACGGGCTGCGACGGTCAGTGTGTTGTCTTTCAGCGTGATGTCGAGTTCGTTTTCGGCGAATCCGGCCACGGCCATTGAAATGCGGTACTGGTCCTCGCCGAAACGTTCGATGTTGTAGGGCGGATACGACACCGCCCCTTCATCGAGTCGGCTGACAGCATCCATCAGGCGGCTGACGTTATCAAAGCCAACGGTGAAACGGTGCAGGGGGGAGAGGTCATAAGCACGCATGGTAATCCTCCTTGATTTGAGCGATTCCAAAACCTGCGGGTGCACATGGGCCACCCGCGTTTGATGTCGGTCCCGACTCTGTGGCGACCGACGAGAAGGATATGTGTTTTGAGGGTTGGGCTTGTCAAGGCCTCTGGATCAGGCGATTGGTGGCGGGTCTGATCTGGGTACAGACAGCGTTTCCGGCATTGAGGATGCGGGGGTGTGTGCGGGGTTTTCGGTTGCCGGTGGGGCATCCTCGGGACTGGACACAGCTTGCTCCGGTGCTGTGGCGGCGGGGGCGTTTTCGGTGAGGGCCGTCCAATCGACATCGAAAAGTGTTTGTGGGTCCTGGATGCCGCGCAAGTTTCGGGGCGGTAGACGCAGCATGGGATAGGCTTTCCCGACAACCAGCTCGCGCACCACGTTGGAAACCAGGATGTGGTCGGGTTCGGCCTCGGAGCAAATGCGGGCAGCCAGTTGCACGGCTGTACCGAACAGATCGTCGTCCTCAATGATGGGTTCTCCGGCATTGATGCCGATTCGGAGGCGAAAAGTCTGTTTCGGATTGCCTGCGTTATATATCCGTACGGACTTCTGGATCATCGCGGCGCATATGACGGCTTGGGACGGTGTGCCAAACGAAGCCATGATGCCATCACCAGTGTGTTTGACCTCCACACCTTGATACTCGGACAATGCGGCGCGGACGATCATATTGTGGGCGCGGACATAATCTTGCGCGGCAGAATCGCCACGATTTTGGGTGAGTTGTGTCGATCCCACCATATCGGTGAACATGACGGTGATGATGTTGGTTCCCGAAATGCGGTCCGCTGGACGGTTCCACGCAGCCATGGCTGCGCTGACGTCCTCGAACGGAGAGCCTTTCCCGTCTAGGTAATCGTTGAGCGCAGTCTCTCCGTTTTGATACATCGCGGCATAGCGGGCATCCATGACATGCTCGTCAATTTTTCGGCAAAAGGCCTCAGCGAGGGATGGTTTGCTGCCCAGCATGGAAACGGCTTCATGGGTTATGGCCATCACTTGAGCCGAGCTTAGGGCTTCGCGACGTCCCATGGCGGCGCAGGCTCCGGACATGATGAGGTTGAGGCCAAATTTATTATAAGCATCCAGATACGGGCGGGTTCCTTTCAGAGAGGTGATGGCTCCGGTCAGGAAACGCATCATGGTCATGCGTTGGCGTTCGATCTGGGCGATTTCGGCCTTTTTCTGAGCGTCCTCGGGCGGCGTTTCGTCCTCGGTCTTTTTTTCCGGCTTTTTTTCTGGTTCCGGCTTTTTTTCTGGTTCTGGTTTCTTTTCTGGTTCTGGCTTGGGTTTCTTTTCAGGCTCTGGCTTTTTTTCTGGTTCTGGGGGGCGTTCCATCAGCCCAGGATCATTTTTGAATAATGGGGAACTGCCATCAGCTGGTGCTGGCGTGTCGGATGGATCTGGGGTGTTTCCCGGCATTTTCAAAAAGGCGAGATGGTCTTCCTCTGGCGGGGGCGTTTTGACTAAAATAGAGGGGATATAGCGGCTGACCAGAGGCAAAGCCGCTAATAAAAACACCGTGATAAAGGTCCAGAACAGAATCTGTGGTGAGACGGATGCGGGCAGAGCCTTGGAAATCGACGGAGATCGCAGCAGCAGGGACAGGACGGCGGTGACGCTTGCGGCGATGACCAGCGCACTAAGGACCATCATGGCAATGCGAGAGAGAATCTGCGTGGTTCTTAGGTTGGTGGCTGCCGCACCATCATCCCAGGTAAATTGAAGGTTTTGCGCTTTGTTTCCGCCACCGCCACTGCGTCTGGGGCTGGGGCGAACCTGAGCTTGAGCCAAGCGGCGTTTGTATTCTATTAGGTTGGGGCTGATACGCATCACCGCTTCGTCGGTGTGGTTATCGTCCGGGTAATAGATCTCGCGAACCAGCTTGGTGGCGTGTCGTTGGTTCTTTTCGATGCTCTTCGCATCGGTCATGGCGTCGTCGAATTCGGCGGCGGTGTAACGACCCGTCAATGTCCACCCGGAAGATTCCAGGGTGTAAAGCTCGAAGGATGTGATCTTTGTCGTCCCGCTCATGGTCGGCTGGTCCGTTTCGATTGGCCAGAAGGGCGCGGTCGAATGGGTGATTCAGAGCCTCACCTTATGTGGTTAAGGTTAAGAGTTCCTCACAAACTGTCCCTCTGAACAAGAAAAAAACGATGCCGCCCATAATCGGCGGCATCGTTTTCAAAATGTGATCACGAACCGAAGGTCAGGACTGCATTCCCAAACCAGCGAAGCGCTTCTTGAACTTGGCCAACTGCCCGCCGCTGTCGTTCAGACGGTGAACGCCAGTCCAGGCCGGATGGGACTTGGAGTCAATATCCAGACGCATAACGGCGTCGGGGCCACCCTTTGTCGAGCGGGTCATGAACTCGGTTCCGTCCGTCATGATAACCTTCAGGTTGTCATAGGCCGGGTGAATGTCTTTTTTCATCGTCGTCGTGCTCCCGAATGAGGGCGTAGTCGGTATCAGAAACCATGGCCGGTGTCCAGATCTATCGTTGCGTGAGTTTGAACTCAATGCGGCGATTGCGGCGCAGGGCGGCATCAGATTTGCCCGTATCAATGGGTTGATATTCACCAAAACCGGCGGCAACCAAGCGGTTAGCAGGCAGTCCTTGGTCGATCAGGAAACGGACCACAGAAATTGCGCGAGCCGACGAAAGTTCCCAATTGGAGCGAAATTGTAGGTTGGAGATTGGAACCTTATCGGTATGCCCATCAATGCGGAGAATCCAATCGATATCGTTGGGAATTTTGTTGCTGATCTCGGCTAGGGTTTGTCCTAGCTGTGCAAGTTGTCGTTTTCCGTCCTCGCCCAGATCGGCGGAGCCTTGTGCGAAAAGCACCTCGGACTGGAAAACGAACCGATCCCCTTGGATGCGGATATCGGCACGCTGGCCTAAAACTGCTCGCAAACGCCCAAAAAATTCCGAACGGTAGCGTGCCAGTTCGGCCACTTTGCTGGCCAGTGCTTGGTTCAGTCGTTGGCCCAGGTTGGCGATCTGGATTTTTTGATCTTCGGCAAGCTTTTCTGAAGCGTCCAGGGCCGTATTCAGGCGGGCCATTTCGGCTTTTATGGCGGCCAGCTGTTGGTTCAGCAGAGCCGCTTGTGCGCGTGCTTCTTCGCTTAAATGGCGCTCTTTTGCGAGTGCCGTATCCTTTTCGCCTAAGGCCGCATCCATTTCCGAGATGCGGCGTTCCAGTTCTTGCTTCAGAGCACGCAGTGCTGCGACATCGGCGTTGAGGCGTTGGGCTTCTTCGCTGGTTGATTGCAATGCTTCGGCTTTGGCCGTGGTATTGGCGAGTTCGCTGGACAATTGTGTCAGATTCAGGCGCAGGTCCGCATTCGCCTTACGTTCGATGGAGAGCAAATCCGCCAGTTCACTGACCTGGTGGCTGAGGCGGTCTAAGGCCGCATCGCGTCCAGATAGGGCTTGTCCCATAAAGAACTGTGCCAGGACAAAGATCATCAGGAGAAAGAGGATCAGGATCAGAAGCGATGAGATGACGTCAACAAACCCTGGCCAAATGTCAGGGGCTGCCTGTCGACCGCGCCGCTGGCTCATGGTTCGCGACCCGAAGCCCCGTCCTCGGCGACGGCAGCAATGGTGCGGGCCAGAACCTTGATTTCCGAGCGCATGTCACGGGTGATTTCCGAGCGTCCGCGTGTCATTTCATCCAACACCGCCGACAAACCATTTTCGACGGCGCGGGGCAGTGCTTTCAAGGCGCTGCGGGTCTCCGTGTCAAGGCCGCTATCGGCCTTTGCCAGAGTATGAATACCAGACAGCAAGGAAGACTGATGTTCGGCAAGTTTCAGCATCACTTGCTGCTGCGTGTGCATGTGTTCGGATAACAGGTCCAGGCGCTGCGTGAGCTCGCGGATTTCTCGTGTGGTGGCGAGGGTGCTTTCATCGCCGCGTGATGTCAGGCGTTGCAGTTCGGTCAGGCTTTCGGCGGTTTGTTCCAAAAGTGCACCGATATAGGCGGGCACGGATCCGCCCTCACCATCGCCAACCGGACCCGCGCCAGAGGAAAGGCGTGTCAGTCCTGCCAGCCAGTCTTCCACCTGATTGAAAAAGGCGTTCTGAGACTGTCCAAGCTGTAGATCAAGAAATCCGATCACCAGAGAGCCGGACAACCCCAGCAGGGAGGACGAAAATGCTGTGCCCATACCGGCAAGTGGGGCTTGCAGGCCTTCTTTCAGGTTGGCGAACACCTGATTGATATCGCCGCCAGAAACCGAGAGATCGGCAATCACCCCGCCAATCGCACGCACCGTGTCCAAAAGCCCCCAGAACGTCCCCAGAAGCCCCAGAAAGATCGCGAGCCCGATAAAGTAGCGGGAAATGTCACGGCTTTCATCCAGGCGGGTCGAGAGGCTATCCAGCAACGAACGTGTGGCCGTGGTGGACAGGGTGAAGCGTCCGCGATCTTGCTTGTCGGCCAGCATGCGGGCCGCTGGAGCCAGGAGGTGCGGCTGTGGTGCGCCAGAGAGGCCGGGCTTGGATGTTTGAAACGCGGTTGCCCAGCGGAGTTCAGGCCCGAGGGCGAGAACTTGGCGAAAAGCGAAAAGAATACCCGCGAACACGGTCCCGCAAATCAATCCATTCAAGGCCGGGTTGGCCATGAAGGCATCGCGGAGCACCGGGAACAACAGCGCAGCCGCTGCCGCAACCGCGATCAAAAACAGGACCATGCGTCGAAGATAGCGGCGAGGCGATTGCATCACGGGAAATCCTTGGGTTTTTCCTCGCGTAGTCCGTGCTGGGTGATCCAAGTTCAGGGACGTTGCAGGATGACGTCAACGCGGTCTGGTTTTCCGTCCGGGATTTGATCACCCAAGGCGCGGACTTCGATACGGGTGTTGCGGATGTCCTGGCTGAGCAAATAGGAGCGTACCGCGAGGGCACGAGACAGGGATAAACGCCTTGATTTGCTACGGTTTTCCCCTTGTGCATAGGCAAGGAGCTGTACGCTGTCATCGGCGTTTTGACTCAGTCGAGCAACAACATCCTTCAATAGGGC
>JAFGWD010000177.1 GCA_016937315.1 Rhodospirillaceae bacterium | reverse complement strand
TAATTCCCACTGAATGCCGGGGATGGGGCGGTTGTCTTCCATATCAATGAAGCCGCCCAGTTCCATCATGCCGCGTCGCACATGCGCGACGGCGGCGGGCAGCAGCTTGGGGTCGCGGCTGGCGAGTTGCAAGGCAACCGGCTTTCCGACTGGCGGGCCTTCTTCCTGCTTGCGAATTTCGACGTCGATACCGGCAATGTCGGCGGTGCGGGCGCGAATGTCGGCGAAAACCGCAGAGGCCGGACGGCGCAGTTGCCAGTCCTTGAACTCCAGGGAAATCGCGCCAATGACGTCTTCGGCGGCTTCGCGGTCAGAGATTTCTCCGGCACGAGCGTAAACCGTGTCGAAAGCATCACCAAATTCCAGAACCCGACGTTCCACTTCATGGACGATGGTGTCGCGTTCTGCAATCGCCATGTTGCCGCGTGCATGGATGTAAACCACGGCTTGCTTGGGTTCGATGTCGGGGAAAAATTCGACGCCTCGGCCAAAGGTTGCGTATAGAACTTGACTGGCGATGAGCAGAGCGAAGGCACCCGCAACAACCCATCCTGGGCGATTCAATGCACGATTCAAAAGCCGTGTATAAGCCCCGGTCCAGCCTTTTAGAGACGTCAGGTCGCCCTCTTCGCTGATGGAAAGGGACTTCAGAGAGTCGGGGTCGGCGGCTCCTGGGCGTCCGATCAGCGCACCTAAGGTCGGGACGAAAATCAAAGCCATCAACAAGGAGGCGGACAAGGTCATCAGCAGTGTGATCGGCAGGTATTTCATGAACTCGCCGACCACCCCGGTCCAGAACACCATGGGCAGGAACGCGGCCAGCGTGGTGGCTGTGGAGGCGATGACCGGCCAGGCCATGCGTTGCGCTGCCAGAGTATAGGCTTGGGTGCGATGCAGTCCTTCGGCCATTTTGCGGTCGGCATACTCGACGACGATAATGGCTCCGTCCACCAACATGCCGGTGGCCAGGATCAAGCTGAACAGCACCACCAGATTCATGCTCTGTCCCATGGCCGACAGCGCCAGAATCCCCATCAGGAAGGAGCCAGGAATGGCGATACCCACCAGCATGCCGGATCGTGGTCCTAAGGCTGCCACGATCACCACCATGACCAGGACAATGGCCGCGATGACATTGTTTTGCAGGTCCGAGAGCATGGACCGGATGTCGTCGGATTGGTCTTGGGAAAAACTGGCGGTGACGTTATCTGGCCAATAGGCGCGTTCGGTTTCCACCGCCTTGCGTACGTGGTCAATGGTCTCGATGATGTTTTCGCCGGTGCGTTTGGAGACCTCCAGGGTAATTGCAGGCTGGCCGTTGACGCGGGCGACGCTGGTCGGGTCTTTGAATCCTTTGCGGATGGAGGCGATGTCGGATAGACGAATGACGCCATCGCCAGAGGCCTTGACCGGCAGGCTCATGATGTCCTGAACGGTTTCGATAATGCCCGGGACCTTGATGGGGAAGCGCCCCTTGCCGGTGTCGATGGTGCCTGCTGCGACCAGTTTGTTGGACCGTGTCATAAAGCCGGTAATGTCTTGGGCGACTAGGTTGTAGCTTTCAACCCGCGAGGGATCGACTACGATTTCCACCTGTTCTTCGCGGTTCCCGCCGATGTTGACCTCCAGCACAGCGGGAATGGCTTCGATCTCGTCTTTCAGTTCGCGGGCGATTTTCAAGAGGGTGCGTTCTGGCACTGCGCCGGAAAGAGTCACCACCAGGACCGGGAATAAGCTGACGTTGACTTCGTGAATGCTGGGTTCGTCGGTTTCCGTCGGCAAATCGGCTTTGGCGATGTCAACCTTGGCGCGGACATCCTCCATTGCCTTGTCGGCGTCGAATCCAGCGTCGAATTCCAAAATCACGTTGGCCCCGCCTTCATAGGCGGTGGCACGCATTTCCTTCACCCCTTCGATGGTTCGAAGTTCGCGCTCCATGGGACGAATCAGCATGCGTTCGGCATCCTCGGGCGAGATGCCTTGGTGCGTCATCAGCACGTACATAATCGGGATGTTGACGTCGGGTGAGGATTCCTTGGGGATGGTGATGTAGGCGTAAAGCCCTGCTGTCAAAGTCAGAAACAGGCAGAGCAAAACGGTGCGGGTGCGCCCCAGAGCAATGTCGATCAGACCGTTCATAATGGCTCCCTCCGCGTGTCAGGAGTCATGGTTTGCTCTTGGGGGTCAGCAAGGTGTCGGTTTGAGCCTCAACGGTTTGATTGGCGCTGACGAAATCCTGTCCGACTGTAATCAAGCGCACGGTTTGCGGCAGGCCTCCAATCCACAAGCCTTTTTCGTCCTCGCGTAGCAATGTGACGGGATGAAAGACCACGGTGTCTTTTGCATTGACGGTTTTGACGCCGACCTCTCCGGCTTCCGACAAGGTCAGAACGGCGGGTGAAACCAAATGCGCGGCGGTTTGTCCTAATGGGAGGGCGACATCCACGGTCATGCCTTCGGAGAACAGGGAGCCAGGATTGGCAAATTCGATTTCGACTGTGAAGGTGCGGGTCATGGTGTCGGCAACCGAGGCAACATAGGTGACGATGCCGTCGCGATGTTCTCCGGCAGGCAGAGTGAGGGTTGCCACGGCTCCTGATTTGACCTTGGCAATGGCGTTTTCAGAAACCTGGATGGCGACTTTTAGGGGGTCAAGATCGACAATGGTGCCGATGGTGCCTTCAATCGGCAGATAATCCCCCACTTCCACCGGGCGTGTGTTTAGGACGCCCGCAAAAGGGGCGCGAATTTCGGTGTGCTTGATGTCCAGGCGGGCTGCGGCGACTTCGGCGGCGGCGGCATCGCGGGCGGATTTCGTGGTGGCGACTTTAATCCGGCTGGCGAAGGCTTTGTCGGACAGTTTCGATGATGCGGCGTATTCGATTTCACGCTGCGCTAACAAGGACGTTGCCTGTGCTAAACGTGCCGCTCGGTCATCCATAGACAACTTGGCAATGATCGCGCCTGTCTTTACCGGTTCGCCGCGTGTGGCCAGAATTTCGATGACCCGACCCTTGGTCTCGGTTTTGATGGTGACGTGTCGGTGTGCCTTCGTGGTTCCGGTCAGGATGATTTGAGCGGTAACCGGTTGCGCTGTCGATTCGGTAATGCCGACTCGTGCCAAGCGTGCTGTGGACGTGGTGTTTTGCTGGTCGTTCCGGGGGGCCTTTGTCATCAGGCCAGAGCCGACCCAAACCACGCAGACCACGACGATAGCCGTGGCAGCGAGGTAGGATGCCTTGATACGCATGGTTCCCCCGGACAAAAGAGTCACTTTTCGCGGGCAGGATAAGCTTTCTTTCCTTTCCTCTCAAGCGGTGTGAAAAAGAAAAAAGCAAAGCTCTCTCCGTGAAGTATTGACCAAAACCTAAGCCTCCGTAACAGTGGTGGCCGTCCCCGAATGCCGTCGCGGG
>JAFGWD010000176.1 GCA_016937315.1 Rhodospirillaceae bacterium | reverse complement strand
CCGGGCAACCACCTCCGCCGGGGTCAAACCTGCCGCCGTTGCCACATCGGCCAAATCGGGTGCAAGGTCGCCCTCGTAACAGGCGGGCAATTCCCAAACACACCCCACGCGGTGGTCGGGGCGTGCCGCCTCGATCCACGGCTGCAACACCGCCACCAGATCATCTCGGCCAATTCGTAGCGGATCATAATGCACCGCCAAAGCACGGAACGATGGCACAGTTTCAACAACACCGGGGATTGCGTTTTCCGCGCAAGCTGCCACCAGCGCGGCATACAACGCCATCACATACGCATTGACCTCAGGGTCTATGGTGTCGCCATATTCGATGGAAAGGGCGGTATCGCCCAAGGATTTGATTTTGGGGACGGTAAACATGAGTCCTGTTGGCTTATGTTCGAGGGAACGGATCAAATTTTGGATACGTTGACCCGCCACACTCGGCCACGTCAAGACGCAGACGAAAAAAGACAGGCTTTTACGCGGGGAATCGCTCTGGCTGGACGATCCCGCGCCGGAGGATCACTCATCCGGCGGCTGGGCCAGCCAGAGCATCACTACCCCGGCACAAGAAGATCTCGTCCGATCTGAGCAATCCAGGAGCGAAAGGCCGGACTGTCGGGTGAAGCCGATGCGGCAATGGATCCATTGACCTCAGAGAGCAGTTCGTCCTTACGACAGAACACCGCAATCATGCGAATCGGATCAGCGGAAAGATCAAGACGCGGCGCGTCTCCCGCGCAGACCGTATTGCCACCCAACGCCTTGTGTGCACCTAAGACCATAACGATACGGTATTCAGGACGGAACGCCTGCGCTGGATCGGTGGTCAGATGCACCCCTTTGATATAGGTGATGGTCTTTTCCAGCTCTGTCGTCACCTGATGGTTCAAAAAATCCTGACTGGTCACAAAGGGATTGCCCGCCACCTGCACCCATAACGGCCCTTCGGCAACAGCATATTGCAGGGAACTGAGGACCCCGTGTTCCTTGTAATAAACTTGCTGCGTCATCGGCGCACCATCACACGCCGCCGTCAATGCCGACAGTGCCCCAACCCCTAGACCGAGCAACCGTTTGAACATCGCGATGAAGCCCTCCGTTGCGATTTTCACTCTTCCATGATGGGGCCAACGGCGCAGAAAAGCATCCCCTCAGACAACAAAATCTCACTCCAAGGCCGCTATGATCCAATACACAGGCGATTCAACACGACACGTCCGCCTGTTGGAAAGCTGACCTTATTGCCGCATCGGTGATATACTCTTCACGATAATGATCGTCTGGGGAGGCGAGCCATGCCAATGCGTACCTTGTTGTGTCTGCAAGACCAGGCGCCGTTTATCGCGCCCAAGGCCGATGTCTGCGACCTGGCCTTTCTTGCCGAGATTTTGGAAGATTACGACGCGCCTCCACTGCCAGAAGATTTCGCCGCGTTCCTGGAACAAGCCAATGGCTTCATCTGGAACGGCATCGAAATTTTTGGCAGCGACCACATCGTGCTCGAACGGGACCGCTCCGTTGTCCCTGCGCTGACCGAAATCAACGAAAGCTACCACACCGACTTCGACCAGATGCAGGGCCGCTTGGTCATCGGGCGTTCCGAGGACGACCTCTACGTTTATGATGAAGAAGAAACCCTGTACCTGATTCTGGATCGTCAGGGGTTCGAGATTATTTTCCGCTTTACCGCCTTCGCCGATCTTCTGCGGCACATTATCGACGAACGCAAGTAACCCACTTCCCGACAACATCCTGATGGTGCTATGGTTTTTCTGCTCGCAACAGCATGGGCAGTGGTTGGAAGGAACGGTAATGCGCTATCTGGTCACCGGCGGCGCCGGGTTTATCGGGTCTCATTTATGCGAACGCCTGCTGGCCGATGGTCACGAGGTGATTTGCGTCGATAACTATTACACCGGCTCGCGGCAAAACATCCGCCACCTGTTATCCCACCCCGACTTCGAAGTCCTGCGCCACGACGTCACGTTTCCTCTCTATGTCGAGGTGGACCGCATCTTCAACCTCGCCTGCCCCGCCTCACCAATCCACTACCAAAACGATCCCGTCCAAACCACCAAAACCAGTGTCCACGGTGCCATCAACGTTCTGGGCCTCGCCAAGCGCATCCATGCGCGGATTTTCCAGGCGTCCACCAGCGAGGTTTACGGCGACCCCCTGGTTCACCCACAGACCGAAGACTATTGGGGCAACGTCAACCCCATTGGCTTACGCGCCTGCTATGATGAAGGCAAACGCTGCGCGGAGACTCTGTTTTTCGACTATTGGCGGCAACACCGCCTAGAGGTTAAGGTGGCCCGCATTTTCAACACCTATGGCCCGCGCATGCACCCCAACGATGGGCGTGTGGTATCCAATTTTATCGTGCAGGCTCTCAAGAACCAGCCCATCACGATTTACGGCGATGGCAGTCAAACACGCTCTTTTTGCTATGTCGATGACATGATCGAAGCGTTTTTGCGCCTGATGGACACCCCCGCATCCATCACCGGCCCCATCAACTTAGGGAACCCCAGCGAATACACCATCCGCGAGATCGCCGAGATCATCATCGAGGAAATCGGCGCGTCCTCCGAACTCACGTTCCAACCGCTGCCATCGGACGACCCCAAATGCCGCAGGCCGGACATCACCCAGGCCGAGGATGTGTTGGACTGGCACCCCACCATCCCTCTGCGCGAAGGCTTGCAACGCACCATTGCTTATTTCGAAGCCAAACTTTCCAAAGGCACAATCTGACGCAAAGCCTTAAGCTTCCGCGCAACGTGCCTCCACATGCTGGCACAGCAGATGATAAATCGGCGTATGAATCTCCTGAATGGTGGGTGTGCCTTCCACCTTCGGGCAAATCAGAATGTCGCATACTGTCGCCATCTTGCCACCAGCCCCACCGGTCAGGCCAATCGTCGTCATGCCCATGGCCTTGGCCTGGTCGACCGCAGCCAAGACGTTGGCCGAATTGCCACTGGTGGAAATCGCCAACAACACACCATCCGGCTGACCAAAGGCTTCGACCTCACGTGCAAAGACACTGACAAAGCCAACATCGTTTCCCCAAGCCGATACCGTCGCAACATTGGACCCCAGGGCAATCACCGGCAAAGCGGAACGATTCAGCAGAAATCGCGCCACCAATTCCCCGGCGATGTGCTGGGCATCGGCCATTGACCCACCGTTGCCACAAATCAAAAGCGACTTACCGGATTTCAGTGCCGCAACAATCGCCTCTACCGCACGTGTAAAAGCAATGTCCAAGCTTTGGGTTGCCGCATCCCGCATGTGATCTGCACAAACGCGCAAATAAGTGCTCAACCCAGACTCGTTGGCAACGATACAAGACATGCTGTTTTCCTAAATCTTTTCGGCCCGACCATACACATCATCAAGGCGTTCAATGTCGTCCTCGCCAAGATAAGCCCCGGACTGCACCTCAATCAAACGCAATGGAATTTTGCCTGGGTTTTCCAGGCAATGCACTGTGCCAATGGGAATAAACACAGACTGATTTTCGTAAACCATCAGCCAGTCTTCACCACGCAGAACATGTGCCGTCCCCTCCACCACCACCCAGTGTTCAGCACGGTGGTGATGACGCTGGATAGACAATCGGCGGCCAGGGGCGACGACGATTTCTTTCACGTGGAAACGATCCCCGACATCAACGCTTTTGAACGTTCCCCACGGACGATGCACCTGAACCGGCTGTTCTACTTCTATCCGCTTTTGTGCATTCAGTCGTTTGACCAGGATACCAACATCCTGCACACGATCTTTGTGTGCCACCAAAACCGCATCACCCGTTTCCGCAATCACCAGGTCTCTGACTCCCACCGCCGCCACCAAACGTGCGTCGGAGCGGACATAGCAGCCCTGTGAGT
>JAFGWD010000024.1 GCA_016937315.1 Rhodospirillaceae bacterium | reverse complement strand
TCGTGTCGCCCGACCCAGACGCTCGCGATGCGGCGGTTCAGCAGGGCTGGCAACAAGCCTTGGCGGATGGTTTCGACTTCGGGTAGTTCCGGCATGAATCGCGTCTCCGGCAGACAGGAATTTAAGGAAACGAAAGGGTGATTTTCGACATGGTGCGACGGCACCGCTTCCGCTATGGTGCGGTCATGTCGACGCATGAAAAATCCGCCGATCCTGAGATCGGCTCGACCACACATTTCGGTTTTGCAACCGTGGACACCGCCGCTAAAGCGGGGTTGGTGCGGGACGTGTTCGACGCCGTTGCTGATCGCTATGACCTGATGAATGACCTGATGAGCTTCGGGATTCATCGCTTGTGGAAAAGCGCGATGATCGATGCGCTGAATCCGCGCCCTGGCTTGACCTATTTGGACGTTGCGGGCGGCACCGGTGACATTGCCTTTCGCATCCGTGATCGTATCGTGGCGAAGGGGGGAACGGCTCGCATCATCGTCGCCGATATCAATACAGAGATGCTCAGGGTTGGGCGGGACCGTGCCACCGACACAGGTATAGCCACCGATCTGGAGTGGTTATGTCTGGACGCGCAAAGTGTGCCGTTGCCGGACCGCTCCGTCGATTCTTATACCATAGCCTTTGGCTTGCGGAATGTGACCGACATTGCCCGCGCCTTAAGAGAAGCACGCCGTGTGCTCAAACCTGGCGGACGGTTCTTGTGCTTGGAATTCAGCCGTGTGGTGCTGCCGCTTCTGGACAAGGCCTACGATACGTATTCCTTTAATATTCTGCCTGCGATAGGGCGGGTCGTCGCGCACAATCCTGAGGCCTATCGGTATCTTGCGGAAAGCATACGAAAGTTTCCGCCACAGGAGCAATTGGTCGAGATGATGGTCGCGGCAGGCTTTTCTAACGTGAGCTTCCGGAATTACTCCGGTGGGATTGCGGCGCTACATTCCGGCTGGCGGATTTAGGCGAACACGATGTTCCGATCCCTACGTAACACGATTCGTCTGTTGACCATCGCACGGGTTCTGGCGCGTCATGATGCCTTGTTCTTGCTGGATTCCATGCCGGTTACGCGGCAGATCGCGGGCCTGGCGCGTCTGATCAGCAATCATCATGCCGAGGGGCGTCCGGGTGAACGCTTGGCGCGGGCTTTGGTTGAATTGGGTCCAAGCTTCATCAAATTGGGACAAGCCTTGTCTACCCGCGCCGATTTGGTCGGGGACGAAATTGCCGCTGATTTGTCGATGTTGCAAGATCGGCTGGAACCGTTTTCCTTTGCCGAGGTAGAAAAGATCCTTGCCGAGGAACTGGGTGCGGAAATTCCGGCGTTGTTTTCGGACTTTACCGAGGTGCCGATTGCGGCGGCTTCGGTGGCGCAAGTGCATCATGCCGTGACCAAAGACGGACGCGTTGTCGCGGTTAAGGTGATTCGTCCCAGTGTCGAGGATGCTTTTGAGCGCGACCTCGACTTATTCTATTGGCTGGCGGAAATCGTAGAGCGGACTCAGCCATCGCTGCGCCGTCTGCACCCGGTGGACAGTATTGCAACCTTCGCGCACACCGTATCCATGGAAATGGATCTGCGCTTCGAGGCTGCCGCTGCGTCCGAACTGGCTGAAAACTTTGTCGAGGATGAGACGTTTCGCCTCCCGGATGTGCTGTGGTCCTTGACCGGTAAGCGGGTTTTGACCACCACCTGGATTGATGGAATCCCAATTGATGAACGGGCAGGCATCATTGCGGCGGGATTCGATCCCACGGTGATTGCCGAACGTGCCGCTCGTGCGTTTTTCAAGATGGTGTTTTCCGATGGGTTTTTTCATGGCGACATGCACCCCGGAAATCTTTTCGTTGGCGAACATGGCGAGATCATTGCGGTGGACTTCGGGATCATGGGCCGCATTGACGTGGCGACCCGGCGATATCTGGGCGAGATGCTGCTGGCCTTTTTGAATGGGAAGTATCGCCGTGCGGCGGAAATACATTTTGAGGCCGGGTATGTTCCCGCAGATCGTTCCGTGGATCTGTTTGCTCAAGCTTGTCGGTCCATTGCAGAGCCGATTCTGGATAAGGCGGCTTCGGAAATTTCGTTGGCCCGTTTGTTGGCTCAATTGTTCAAAGTGACTGAGACCTTTGGCATGGAAGTCCAGCCGCAACTCTTGGTTTTGCAAAAAACCATGTTGACCGCCGAAGGGGTGGGACGGGGTTTGTGCCCTGACGTCAATTTCTGGGAATTGGCGCGGCCTTTGGTTGAAGAGTGGATGGCCTTTAACGTTTCGACTCCGGCGCGTTTGCGCCACACCATAGAGGATACGCTGGCGGCGGCGGCAAGTCTGCCGCGCTTGATCCAGCGGGCCGAACGCATTTCGACACAGTTTACCGACGATGGCTTAAAACTCCACCCCGACACCCTGAAGGTTCTGTTGGCACGGCGCAAAACCTCCTTGGTTCAAACGTGGTTGCCATGGGCGTTGATCATCGTCCTGTTCGCTCTGTTGGTGTCGCAGGGCTAAAAAGATCTCCTGGCCTCTTTACTTCCTGTTCTTTGTCGACTATCCACAAGTGAAGACAGTTATTTCCGGGATTGAACACATGCTGAATGGAAAAAAGGTTTTCCTGATCATTGCCGGCGGTATCGCCGCGTACAAATGTTTGGACTTGATTCGCCGTCTGCGTGAACAAGGGGCCAGCGTGCGGTGTTGCTTGACGGAAAATGCTAAGGAATTCGTCACGCCCCTTTCGGTCTCTGCGCTGTCGCAAGGCCCGGTTTATACCGATCAATTCTCGTTAAAAGACGAAAGCGAGATGAGCCATATCGAGCTTTCTCGGGCATCCGATATTCTGGTGGTGGCACCCGCCACGGCTGATGTGATGGCGAAAATGGCGGCGGGTCTTGCCGATCAGTTGGCGACCACGTTGGTGTTAGCAACCGATAAGCCGGTTTTGATCGCACCCGCGATGAATTTGCGAATGTGGTTGCATGCTGCCACGCAAGCCAACCTTGCGACTTTGATGGCGCGTGGAATCCATGTCGTTGGTCCCAACGAGGGCCCCATGGCCTGTAATGAGTTCGGTCCCGGTCGTATGGCCGAAGTGCCGGAAATCATCGCGGCGATTGATGGTGTCTTGTCTCCGGTGCAGTCGTTGGCTGGATGTCATGCGATTGTGACCAGTGGTCCCACTGTGGAACCCATTGACCCGGTCCGTTTCATCGCCAATCGTTCGTCGGGCAAACAAGGGCACGCCATTGCTGCGGCTCTTGCGGCTAAGGGTGCCCGCGTGACGTTGGTTAGCGGTCCCACGGCTTTGCCGGACCCTGTGGGCGTCACCACCGTATCCGTTGAAACTGCGTGCGAGATGCTGGCGGCGTGTCAGTCCGCTTTGCCTGCCGATATTGTGGTGTGTGCTGCTGCGGTTGCCGATTGGGGAATCAAGGCCGCAGAGCAGAAGCTGAAAAAACGTCCCGGAGGGACGCCGCCGGTTCTGGAATTGACCCTCAATCCCGATATTTTGGCGACTTTGTCCGCTGCGGGACCGAATCGTCCGCGCCTTGTTGTTGGTTTTGCCGCTGAGACCGAAGACCTAATCGCCCATGCTCGTGATAAACGTTCCCGCAAGGGCTGTGACTGGATTGTTGCCAATGACGTGTCGGCGGAAACCGGCACTTTCGGAAGCGACACCAACCAAGTGCACCTGATTTCCGCCGAAGCGTGCGAGTCCTGGCCATCTTTGGACAAGCGTGCTGTTGCCACCCGTCTTGCTGACCGTATTGCCGAGGCTTTGTCATGACTGTTGCCATTCCTGTCGCGATTGCCGTTCAACGTCTGGCTCATGCTGCTGATATGTCGTTGCCGAAGTATCAGACTCCAGGTTCGGCAGGCGTGGATTTGTTGGCGGCGGTGAAAGAACCGTTGGTTTTGGTCCCCGGAGCCCGCGCTTTGGTCCCCACCGGCATCGCCATTGCCCTGCCATCAGGATACGAGGCGCAGGTTCGTCCGCGCTCTGGTCTGGCCTTGAAGCATGGGGTGACGGTTCTGAATGCGCCGGGGACCATTGATTCCGACTATCGCGGGGAAGTTGGGGTGATTTTGATCAATTTGGGGCAAGAGCCTTTCACCATTGTTCCCGGCGAACGCATCGCTCAAATGGTTGTTGCGCCTTTGTCGCGAATTGTTTGGCAATCCATGGGTGCGGCTCTATCCGAAACCGATCGTGGCGCGGGCGGTTTTGGCTCCACGGGTACGAAATAGTCCCAGGTTGAGGTGCGAATATGCTGAACCCATCAAAAAAGACCCTGTTCGCCATTGAGGCCGTGTTGGACATTGCCTACAACGCGGGGGGAGAACCGGTGCAAAGCAGCGAAATCACGGCGCGGCAAGGCATTCCCCGGCGGTATCTGGAGCAAACCCTGCAAGCTTTGGTCCGGCATGAGATTCTGGTCGGTGTGCGTGGCCCGCGCGGTGGATATCGTCTGGCCCGGGAACGCCGCCGGATTACGGTGGGTGACATTGTGCGTGTGGTACAGGCGGGAGAAGCCGCTGTCACGCCTGATGGAGATGTCCCGAGTTCCGAAATTGGCGAGCATGTCATTCAGCCCATGTGGGCAGATTTGCAGACGTCCTTAATGGCACGTCTGGATGATTTGAGTATTGATACCTTGTGCCAACGCGCCGCTGAAAAAGGCGTGTCCTGCAAGGCGCGTGAACGGTTGATTTACGAAATCTGATTGTGTTTTTTCCCTTTTTTCGAAGGAGTCGCCATGACCCAGCCTCCTCAGACTCTTGGTTTTCGCGGACGCGTTTATGACACTGTCTTGGACACCATCGGAGCCACACCGTTGGTGCGGTTTAAGCGCCTTGCCGCAGAAAATGGCGTGGGTGCCGATTTGTTGGCAAAACTGGAATTTTTTAATCCCTTGGCTTCGGTCAAGGACCGCATTGGCTATGCGATGATCGCCGATGCCGAGGCGCGAGGCCTGATTGATGCGGAAACCACGTTGATCGAGCCGACCTCTGGAAATACCGGGATTGCCTTGGCCTTTGTGTGTGCGGCCAAGGGATACAAGCTGATCCTGACCATGCCGGAGAGCATGTCCGTGGAGCGTCGCAAGATGTTGGCGCTGTTAGGGGCGCAGTTGGAGCTGACTCCTGCTGCGAAAGGCATGAAGGGGGCGATTGCGCGGGCCGATGAACTCGCCCGTGAATTGCCGAAGGCGATTGTTCTGCAACAGTTTTCCAACCCGGCAAATCCAGCCATTCACCGCGAGACCACGGCCCTGGAAATTTGGGCGGATACAGCGGGTCATGTGGATATTTTGGTCAGTGCGGTGGGAACCGGCGGGACGTTGACCGGGACCGGAGAAGCCCTGAAAGCGAAAAATTCCAACCTGAAAATCATTGCGGTGGAGCCGGAAGACAGTCCTGTGTTGTCTGGCGGAAGCCCTGGTCCCCATGGCATCCAGGGAATCGGTGCGGGTTTCATTCCCGATGTTTTGAATCGTGAGCTGATTGACGAGGTGATCCAGATTGCGACGGCTACGGCATTGACCACCGCTCGTGCGGCTGCTCGCGCCGAAGGCGTGCCGGTGGGGATTTCTTCCGGTGCCGCCTTGGCCGCCGCCATTGAAGTCGGCAAGCGTCCGGAAAATGCGGGAAAGACCATTGTTGTGATCATTCCGTCGTTTGCGGAGCGGTATTTGTCTACGGCGTTGTTTGACGGCCTGTAAAGCAAGGGGGGACGGTTTGTGGGCTCTGCCCACACGCTCTGAAGCCTTTGGGTGCCTTGTTTTTGAGAAGAGACCATCATGGGGCTTTCGCCGGATCAGAATGCACGCTATGCCCGGCAAATTCTTTTGCCAGAGGTGGGCGGCGCGGGACAAGAGGCGTTGCGTGTGGCGCGGGTTCTGGTGATTGGCGCGGGGGGGCTGGGCTCGCCGGTCCTGTTGTATTTGGCCGCAGCGGGGGTGGGGCATTTGACCATCGCCGATGACGATACTGTGGCACTCTCCAATTTGCAGCGGCAGGTTCTCTACGATACGGACGCGGTTGGAAAATCGAAGGCCGTCTGTGCGGCGCAACGGTTATCGGCGCTCAACCCGGAGGTCCAGATTTCAGCATGGCCAAACAGGGTCACCGCCGACACGGTGGCGGCGTTGGTTTCCGCCCACGATGTGACGGTGGAGTGCTGCGATACCTTCGGCAGCCGGTTGGTGGTTGGCGAT
>JAFGWD010000175.1 GCA_016937315.1 Rhodospirillaceae bacterium | reverse complement strand
TGCCCTTGACCAGGTCATAGGCTGGCTGCGGTTTCAGCAGGGCCGCCATATCCTTGAGGCAAATCGAATCGGCGCCCATGTCTTGTAGGTGCCGCGCCATATCGATAAAAGCCGAAACCGTGTGGACCGGACTCACCGTATAGCAAATCGTGCCTTGCGCGTGTTTGCCCGTCTTTTTCACCGCCGCAATCGCGGTTTTCAGGTTACGTAGGTCGTTCAGCGCGTCAAAAACCCGAAACACGTCCATACCATTCTCAGCGGCCTTGGTGACAAACCGTTCCACCACGCCGTCTTCATAATGGCGGTATCCCAACAGATTCTGTCCACGCAGCAACATCTGCAGCCGCGTCTTGGGCAAAAGCTTGCGGAACGTACGCAGACGCTCCCACGGGTCCTCGTTCAGAAACCGAATGCAGGAGTCGAAGGTTGCACCTCCCCAACATTCCAAAGACCAATACCCAGCATTGTCCAAATCTTCACACGCCGGGATCATGTCCTCCATGGCCATCCGCGTCGCCAAAAGACTTTGGTGTGCATCCCTTAAAATCACGTCGGTGACTTCAACCACGCGTCCCATCTGCGATTACCTCCCGCATGCCATTCCCAGAACCGCGGCCTCACCATCCCTCATGGCGGTGACGACCAGAACCCACAATGCCCTCATCCTACGCCCGATAAGAAACGATCTAAACACCATTATCTGTGTTGGTATGGCGGAGAGATCCCGCAACCACGCATTAGAAATCAAGGTCAACATAGTGCTTTGGGGGATAAATACCGGATAACGTATCTCCCAGTATGGGACGAAAGGACGGGCGGGATTTGATACGGGCGTACCAGCCCTTTGCTTCTGGATGCCGAGTCCAGGGCACCTCCCCCGCGTAATCAACAAGGGATAATTGTGCCGCCGCCGCCATATCCGCCAATGTAATGGTTTCCCCAGCCAACCAACGACGACGCTCCATCAGCCACGCGATATAGTCGAGGTGTACATGGATATTCAAACGCCCTGCCGAGATGGACCGGGAATTCGGTGCACCGCCCCCAGTGATCCGCTTGCCGATTTTCTCGCCGACAATGGGACGCGTGACCTCGGTCTCAAATTTACAAAAGAACCAATGGACCAAACGACGCACTTCCGCCCGATGCTCCGGCGTGCTGCCAAGAAGAGTCGGTTCGGGATAAACCTCCTCGACATATTCCAAGGCCGGGATACCCCCTGCGATGATTTTCGCATTGTCCAGAAGAACCGGCACCTCGCCCGCCGGGTTCAAACGCAGAAATTCCGGCGCACGTTCCCACGGACGTTCCGCACGCAAATCAAAGGACAAGCCTTTTTCGGCGAGCTGAATCCTAAGCGCACGCGATGCCGCGCAAAGACTGTGATGCACGCAAACAATCATTATTCTGTGTCAATCCCAGGTGTTGTTCGTTCCCTGGTCAAACAGGTGTTAAAAGAGGCGTTTGTCGTCAAGCAGCTTAACGTCCATTTTGACGCGTTCGACGGTTTTTATGCGTTCTTCACCAATATTTTTAACCAGCTCAGCCCGCGCTACCGGGTCCATAGCACCACCATCGACCCGACGGATCATCGCCATCAGCATAATCTTCAGGCGTCCTTCGGCAAACAAATACGAACTCGCAATCCCACCACGGATATCGGCACCCGATGCATTGTAATTCAACGCTTTGACGATCCAGGTCTTCTTTTTTTCGAAATCTTCGCGGAAGTAAACGATCAGCCGTGAAATCGCACGTTGCTGAATTCGCCGAACCGTTGGATGCGAAAAGAACGTCTCCCAGGCAAACGCCTCGCCATCACGCTCCTGAATCATGGCACGAACATCGCGACACGCCGACGCCGCTTTTTCCAGAAACTCCGCCCCCAAAATCTGCCGCATCGCATGAAACAACGCAGGCAGAATCTCGCGTGGGATACGATCTGGCGGTGGCTTCATTCCCTTAGGAGCCGACCGATCCACCAGATAGTCTTCGAAGCTTTCGACAATCAAGCGATTGAACTCATCCGCCCGCATCCGATTCATCGACATCGCCGTATTCAGGCGATCATATGCATCAAACAGGTGCGTGTAATAGGCATCCAGTTCCGGGCTGCCATTGCGAAAATACGCAACAATCGCCTCTACCTCCTCGCGAGATAGGGAATCCCCTTGCGCACGGCTGAACTTTTCCAATAACGCATTGGAAAAAACCTGAAAAATCGCATCAACGGTGGTGCGGTATGGCGGTTCTTTGGCTGGCATTCTGTCCCAGACTTTCCCGAATTGAACGCCGGTTTTTTTATGAGGGGACACGCTAGCATCGCGCCACCACCAAGAAAAGCCCCAGCCCTTCCTCATATCAGAAAAAACCGGGCCCCCATGGACAAAGGGCCCGGTTGATTCCGGCGACGAGTCATCATCCGCAACGACAATTTACTCAGCTGCCACCGCCGCAGTCACCGGAACTTCAAATTTATCCAACATTTCCTTGGGCACAATCTGCCAGAAACGGGTCACGAACAGATCCCAATTCAACAGGATTTCCTGCGCGAACCGCGACTGGGTTTCCTGCACATGATCTTCAATCAAGGCCTTCAACTTCTGCTCATAGAACGGGACTTCGATCCGCTGACAAATCACCGAAGCGGTGTTCAAGCGCTCAGCCAATTGTTCCTCTGGATCATAGACAAAAGCCATGCCACCCGTCATACCCGCCGCGAAGTTGTGCCCCACGGGCCCCAAAATCACCACGGTGCCTCCGGTCATATACTCGCAGCCATTGGAGCCACAGCCTTCGACCACCACCTCAGCACCAGAGTTCCGCACGCACAGCCGTTCACCAGCCTGCCCCGCCGCAAACAGCTTGCCCGCCGTCGCACCGTAAAGAACCGTGTTGCCGATAATGGTGTTCTTGTGACTTTCCAGCTTGCTGATGATCGACGGACGCACGGTGATCAAACCACCAGACAGGCCTTTGCCAACGTAGTCATTGGCATCGCCTTGGACTTCCAGCTTCAAGCCCTGAACCGCGAACGCGCCCAGGGATTGCCCGGCGGAACCGCGCAGCAACACCGTGATATGCCCCGGACGCAAGCCGGTCATGCCATAACGGGTCACGATGTGATGCGACATCCGCGTGCCAATGGCACGTTGGACATTCCGCACATCATAGGACAACTGCATCTTCTCGCCATCTTCCAGGGCCTGCCGGGCATCATGGATCATCTGCGTGTCCAGGGTTTCCGGCACTTCGTTGCGTTCACCCTCGGCCAAGGTACAGCGTGAAGGCCAACCGCCTACGTCTGGCTGCACCAAAATCGGATTCAAGTCCAAGTCGTCCAGATGCGGCGCACCACGACTAACCTGATGCAAGAGATCGGAACGCCCAACCACATCGGCCAGACTCTTCACCCCAATCTTGGCGAGGATGTCCTTAACCTCTTCGGCCAAGAAGGTGAACAGGTTGACGACACGTTCCGGCGTCCCCTTAAACTTAGCCCGCAGGTCCTCGTCCTGGGTACAAACCCCCACCGGACAGGTATTGGAATGGCACTGCCGCACCATGATGCAGCCCATGGAAATCAGCGACAACGTGCCAATGCCGAATTCCTCGGCCCCCAGCATTGCAGCAATCACAATGTCACGGCCGGTCTTGATCCCACCGTCGGTCCGCAGAATGACGCGGTGACGCAGGCGGTTCAGGGTCAACATCTGATGCGCTTCCGCCAGTCCCAACTCCCAGGGCAGACCCGCAAACTTGATTGAGGTCATGGGCGAGGCCCCGGTACCGCCGGAGTTGGCGGAGATCGAGATAATGTCCGCCTTCGCCTTGGCAACGCCGGCCGCAATGGTACCAATCCCCGAACGGGCCACCAACTTGACGCAGACCCGCGCCTTGGGATTGATCTGTTTCAGGTCATAGATCAACTGTGCCAAGTCTTCGATGGAATAGATGTCGTGGTGCGGCGGCGGACTGATCAACATCACCCCCGGCGTCGAATGCCGAAGCTTTGCAATCATTTCCGTAACCTTGAAGCCCGGCAACTGTCCGCCTTCACCCGGTTTGGCACCCTGAGCGACCTTGATTTCGATTTCGCGGCACTGGTTCAGGTACTCGGCGGTTACACCAAAACGCCCAGAAGCCACCTGCTTAATTGCCGAATTGGGGTTATCGCCCTCTGGTGTTGGGTGATAGCGTTCCCGCACTTCACCGCCCTCGCCAGAACAGGACTTCGCGCCGATACGGTTCATCGCGATGTTGAGCGCACCATGCGCCTCGGGGCTCAATGCCCCTAAGGACATCCCCGGCGTCAAGAAATGCTTACGGATTTCAGTGACCGATTCCACCTCTTCGGACGGCACCGCCGGACCTGCGGATTTGAACTCCAACAAATCGCGAACGTTGATCGGCGGCAACGCGTAAACACCTTCCGCATAGCTTTTATACAACGCGTAATTGCCTGTCGCACAGGCCTTTTGCACGGCATGGATCAGCTTACCATCCCAGCCGTGAGGCTCCCCGCCATTGCGATACCGGTAAAACCCACCCATCGGCAAAACCGGATGATCCTCGGCATAGGCTTTCTCATGCTGTTCCACCAACTTGTGCTGGAGACCGGACAGGCCGATACCGGAAATCCGTGAATTCATGCCTGGGAAGAATTCCGCAACCAACGTCCGGGACAATCCCACCGCTTCGAAGTTATAGCCACCCCGGTACGAACTGATCATCCCGATGCCCATCTTTGACATGATCTTCAACAGGCCTTGGTCGATAGCCGTCTTAAACCGCGTCAGGCATTCATCAAAGGACAAGCCCGGAAACAAGCCACGACGATGGCGTTCGGCAATGGCTTCTTGCGTCAGATAGGCATTGACGGTGGTCGCACCAACCCCAATCAAAACTGCGAAATAGTGCGTATCCATGCACTTGCCGCAACGCACGTTGAGCGAAGTAAAGGTCCGTAGAGAATTCCGCACCAAGTGCGAATGCACCGCACCAACCGCCAAGATCATCGGCGTTGGTGCCCGGTTTTTGCTTAAATTGACATCGGTTAGGATGATGTGAACACACCCGCCCCGCACGGCGTCTTCGGCCTCACGTTGAATACGGGTGATTGCAGCCCGCAAGGCATTGGGGCCGCCCACCGGATCAAAGGTGACATCTATTTCATGCGCGGTGTCGCCCATATAGGCACGCATCGCGTCGAATTCCTTATTGGTCAGAACCGGGCTATCCAATTGCAACAAATTGCACTGACTTTCTTCTTCAGCCAGAATGTTGCCTAAGTTGCCCAAACGGGTCTTCAAGGACATCACACGGGTTTCACGCAAGCTGTCGATCGGCGGGTTCGTGACCTGCGAGAAGTTCTGCCGAAAGAAATGATGCAAGCCACGATAATTCGGCGACAGGACCGCCAGCGGCACATCATCGCCCATGGAGCCAATCGCCTCCTTGCCGTCTTCGACCATCGGTTGGAGGATCAATTCCATGTCTTCCATGGTCAAACCATAGGCCAACTGGCGGCGGCGCAGTTCCGTTTCATCCAGCTCCGGCACTTCTTGCGTGTCCGGCTTGATGAGGTCGTCAATCTGGGTAATCCGCTCCACCCATTCGGTGAACGGCTTCTTCGACGCCAGCAAATCCTTGATCTCACGGTCGTGGTACAGATGCCCATCGGACAAATCGACGGCGATCATCTGACCAGGCCCGATGCGACCTTTTTCCAACACCGCATCCTCAGGCACGCGCACCATGCCCGCCTCGGACCCGACGATCAACAAACCATCCGCCGTCACCGTATAGCGCATCGGGCGCAAGCCATTACGATCCATGCCCGCAACCACCCACTTGCCGTCGGTGGCGGCAATCGCCGCCGGGCCATCCCAGGGGGCCATAATGGTGTTGAAGTACCAGAACATTGCCCGATGCGATTCGGGCATCGCACTGTTTTGTCCAATGGATTCCGGGATCATCATGCACTTAACCATCGGTGCCGTGCGCCCGGCGCGAACCAAGAGTTCAAACACATTGTCAAGCGACGCCGAATCCGACCCCCCTGGCTGAATCACCGGCTTCAAGTCGGCTATCGAAGCGCTAAAAACCTCTTCCGCCATGCGGGTTTCATGCGATTTCATCCAGTTGACGTTCCCCGTCAACGTGTTGATTTCACCATTGTGCGCCAGCATCCGAAACGGCTGCGCCAAACGCCAGGTCGGGAAGGTGTTGGTGGAATAGCGTTGGTGATAAATCGCAAAGCTGGACACAAAACGATCGTCCAACAAATCCGGATAAAACGCCGTCAACTGCTCAGCCAGAAACAGACCTTTATAGATCACCGAGCGGCAGGACATCGAACAGATGTAGAAGTCCGCAATATTATTCTGGCGCACCTGATTTTCGATGCGACGGCGAATGATATAGAGATCACGTTCGAAATCATCCTCGGAGGTGTGCTTCGAATTGACGATCATGATCTGTTCGATTTCGGGGCGCGTCGCATTGGCCTTTTCGCCAATCACCGAGACATTGACCGGCACCTGTCGCCAGCCATAGAGGCTGTAACCGAATTGCAAGACTTCGTTTTCAACGATGACGCGACAGGCTTCCTGTGCATTCAGATCCGTCTTTGGCAAAAAGATCATACCAATCGCCAAGCGCCCCTTTTCCGGCTCGTGACCGGTCCGGCGCACATGGTCCTTGAAGAAATCCTGCGGAATTTGCACATGAATGCCCGCGCCATCACCGGTCTTGCCGTCGGCATCCACCGCCCCCCGGTGGAACAGAACCTTCAAGGCCTCGATCCCCGCAACCACCACCGAGCGGCGCGGCTTGCCATCCAAAGTCGCGACCAACCCCACCCCGCACGCATCGTGCGCGTCCATAGGATCTACAGCACCCGCCGCCAGCATCCGCTCACGCCCTGCCGTAAAGCGTTCAACAAACGCCGCACCGCTTTCAGGCCGCGCACCATCCCAAGCTTCGGACCAAACGTTCTTCATGGTATCCGTCATCGTCCGGTCCTCCCTCAACCCACATGAACCGGGGAGGCCGAAGCCGAACCCCGCTGGATATACGCATGCACATGGTGCGCCGCATCACGCCCATCGCGCACCGCCCACACCACCAAAGAGGCGCCGCGCACGATATCACCCACCGCGAACACGCCGTCCAAACTGGTCATCATATCTTTGTCATTAATCACGACGGTGCC
>JAFGWD010000174.1 GCA_016937315.1 Rhodospirillaceae bacterium | reverse complement strand
GATGATTTCGCCAAGGCCTGGGCCAACGTTGGAAATCGCCGAGGAGGCACCGGAAATCGCGGTGGTGAAGTCCAGCCCCAGGAACGACAGTCCAACGGTTAACCATGCGACGGAAAGGGCATACAAGAAAAAGAACGCCATCACCGCATCGGTGGTGCTGGGCAGCAAAGGCCGTCCGTTGTACTGCGGCAAGATCACAATGTTCGGGCGCAGCATGCGGGCGACCTGAAGCTTCGCTGCAATCAACAGCACCTGAAAACGAAAAATCTTGAAGCCGCAGGTGGTGGACCCAGCGCAACCGCCGACGTATTGCAGGACGAACAGTAAGGCGACGGGCAGTCCGCCCCAAAGCTGGATGTCTGTTGCGGTGAAACCGGTTCCGGTCAGAATGGATGCACTGTGGAACAGGGCGCCTAGGATGGCGACGCCAATATCGTATCCGCTGTCGGCAATCAGCCACAGGGCGATAATCGCTGTGGCGCACGCCAGGACGGCCAGAAACGCACGGACCTGACTGGCCTGGATGAGGGCACGCCAAGAGCCGTGTGTGGCCTGAAGGTAAAGGGCAAACGGCAATGCGGCGGCAATCATGCCGCATGTGGCGATGGTGAGGATGAGCGGCGAGTGCCAGTGGGCGAGGGAGTTCGGGGCGGTGGAAAAACCACCGGTGGAGAGGGTCGTCATTGCGTGGTTGACGGCGTCAAAGGTGTCCATGCCCGCCAGCCAGTACAGTCCTGCCCAAATCGCAGTGAGTACGGCGTAAATCGCGACAAGCTGCAAGGCGATGGGACTCACGCGGGAAAAGATCTTTTTGGGGGTATCGAAGTCTTCGGTCTTGAAGACCTGCATGCCGCCGACCCGGAGGATCGGAAGCAAGGTCACCGCCATTAAGACGATTCCGATGCCACCCAGCCATTGCAGTGTGGACCGCCAGATCAAGGTGGCGGGAGAGTGTTGACTGACGTCGGCAAAAATTGTTGATCCGGTGGTGGTGAGACCGGACATGGCTTCGAAAAAGCCATCGGTGTAAGACAGGTTTGCGCTGCCAAAGCAAAACGGCAGTGCGGCAAATGCGGGCAAGATGGCCCAAGTCGAAGCGGCCAGCAAAAAGACGTGGCGCACGTTCACGCGGCGCTTTGGTCCGTCGCAACTCAGCAGCATAGCCAATCCAACGAACACCGTGATTGCGGCGGCTGCGGCGCAAACCACCCACTCGCTATCGTTGGAAAATAACGAAACACCAATCGGCAGCGCCATTGCCGTGGCAAGGACGATCAACAGCAGTCCGACGATGAAGACGACTGGACGGATATTGAGCACGCTTCTCCCCCACTTTTCCGCAGCGGCGGTACTATGCGCTAAACGCGTTCCTCTGTCACTTGCCAGGCCGAGGATGCAAACGTTTAGCGAAGTCGCCATGAGGCGCGGGGCGTCCGCCTAAATAGCCTTGCATGATGTCGCAGCCGGATTGTTTCAGGAAAGCTTTCTGCGCTTCGGTTTCGACGCCTTCGGCAACCACCACAAGTCCTAAGCCATGGGCCATGGCGATGATGGCTTCAATAATGGCGCAGTCGCCACGATGATCCGGGATGTTGTGCACGAATTCGCGGTCGATTTTGATGATGGTGACCGGCAATTCTCGTAAATAGGCCAGGGACGCGTATCCGGTTCCGAAGTCGTCAATGGCGAGTTCAATACCCAAGGCACGCAGGGCATACAAGCGATCAATGGAGCCTTGTGTCCCGTGCATAGCGAAGCTTTCGGTAATTTCCAGCTTCAGAAGGCTTGGTGGTAAACCCGACAGGTCCAAGGCCTCGGTGACGGTCTCGACGATGGGGCTGCTGTTGATTTGTACGCCCGAAATGTTGACGGCCACCGGTACGGCGACCAATCCTTGGTCTATCCAGGATTTGCTGCGGTGGCAGGCATCCAACAGCAAGTGTGCGCCCATGGGGATGATCAGGCCGGTTTGCTCGGCGCGTGGGATGAATACATTGGGGGGGATGGTGCCACGCTTGGGATGTTGCCACCGCACCAGAGCCTCGGCACCGCAGAGGGCATCGTCGCTCAAGCGGAATTGCGGTTGATAGAAGAGCTCTAGTTCTCCGTCATCTATGGCGTGCCGCAAACTGGTTTCGATTTGCAGATTCTTGAAGGCAATTTTGGTGAGTTCGCGGGTGTAGATGCGGAAACGGTTACCGCCTTCACTTTTTGCATGGTGCATTGCGGAATCGCCGTTGCGTAAGAGCGCCGAGGCGGTTTGTCCATGTTCGGGATATATGGTGATGCCAATCGACAGGCTGACGAAGGCGTCGAATCCATCCAGATCAAAGGGGTCGGCGAAGGAGAGGACGATTTTCCGGGCGACCTTGGCGGCATCGTCGATGGAGGAAATGTCTTCTAAAAGCACAGCGAATTCATCGCCGGACATGTGGGCGGTGAAGTCGGCGGCACGCACGGAATTGGAGATTCTATGTGCGACGGCTTGCAGCAGCAGGTCGCCAGTCTGGTGCCCCAGGGTGTCGTTGATGGTTTTGAAGCGGTCGATATCGATGAACAGCAGAGCCAGCAAACTGCCGGTACGTTTGCTGCGAATCAATGCCCGATTCAAGGCCGTAGCCAACATCAGGCGGTTGGGCATTTGGGTTAAGGGGTCATGGTGGGCCAGATGCTCCAGGCGGCGTTCGGATTCCTTGAGGCGGGAAATATCAGAGAATACGCAGACGTACTGTATGGCGATGCCGTTGTCGTCATGTACGGCGCTGATGGATAGCCAAAGCGGCAGGTCTTGACCAGACTTGCGTGTGCTCCAGAGTTCACCGAGCCATTGCCCTTTTTGCTGCATGGCGGCCTGGATGCCATGGTAAAAGTCCTCCCCATGTCGGCTTGAACGCAACATGGATATCGGCTGTTCTATGACTTCCGTCGCGCTAAATCCGGTAATTTGGGTGAACGCGGGGTTGACGGCAGCGATGGTTTTGTCCGCGTTGAGGACAATAATACCATCAACGGAATTGTCGAAAACCGTTGCCGCACGTCGGAGGCGTTGTTCGGTGCGTAGGCGTTCGGTGATGTCGCGTCCGACCGCGATAGCCAGGCGTTCAGTGCCCCCAATTCTCAGGCTGATGGCAATTTCCACGGGGATTGGGCTGCCGTCGGCCCGGCGGAAACTGGTGATAAGGGTACGACTGCACATGTCCGGGCGTTCGGAGCAAGGTGCATGGTCTTCGTGCAGGAAGGCTTGAAGCGGTGCCGCATCCAGATCGGCCAGGGGAGGCATTTCCCGATGTCCAAGGGCGGTGCGTGCCGCGAGATTCCAGTCCACAACGCGCTCAGTATTGATGTCGATGATCAAAACGATGTCTGAAGATAGATCAAGAAGGGCGCGGAAACGTTCCAACTCGCGCAGGCGGGTTTGCAGTTCCGGGTAGTGGCTTTTTTTCAAGGAGTCTTCGCCCAAGCCGATGATGCGGTCTTGGAGGTCCTGCCAGTCGATACGTTTAGAGCGCTTCGGCATAAATGGTCTCGATGTCCGCTCGTTCTGGGCGACGAGGATTGGTGACGATGCACGCGTCCGTGATGGCGTTGTCGGCGAGATCCTGGATGTCGGAGGCTTTGACGCCGCAGGATGATAGGGTCCCGATGACTCCGGCCTCACGTTTGAAGTCTTGGATGAGGTCGAAAATCCGGCGCAAGATTTGGGCTTCGTTGCACCCGCGTAAATCCAGGTTCAAGGCCTTACCGACTTGTAAAAAGCGATCCGGCACTTCGGGGAAATTGTAGGCGATGACATGCTCTAGGAGCAAGGCATTGCATTGTCCATGGGGCAAATCCAGCAGACCGCCGAGACTGTGTGCCATGGCGTGGACAGCACCCAAGCTGGCGTTGGAAAAGGCCAAACCGGCTTGCAGGCTGCCCATCATCACGGCACTGCGTAGGTTGATGTCTTTGGGATCGTGAATGGCTCCTAGAAGATGTGTGTGGACCAGACGAATTGCCTCTAGTGCGTGTATGTCGGTCAAAGGGCCTGAGGCCGAGGAGACGAAAGCCTCAATCGCGTGGACCAAGGCATCAATGCCGGTGCAGGCGGTTAAGAAAGGGTCCATGGTGGTCGTGGTCTCTGGGTCGATGAGCGCCAGGTCAGGGACTACAGCCTTGGAAATAATTGCAATCTTTACCGCTTCGGTGGGGTGACGGATGATTGCAAATTGGCTGACGTCGGCGGATGTTCCTGCTGTTGTGGGAATACAGATCAGTGGCGGGCATGGCTTGCCAACCGCGTCCACGCCCTCGAAATCTTCAATGGGGCGATGATTGGAAACGACGATCCCGATGCCTTTGGCGCAGTCCATGACGCTACCGCCACCGATGGCGATAATGCCGTCGCAGTGTGCTGCGGAGTACACGTCGGCGCCACGCATCACTTCGGCGGCGCGTGGGTTGGGGCTGACATCGGTGGTGAGAACGGGGTCTATGCCAATTGCTGTGATGTTTTCCAGGAGTTCGTTAACCCAGCCAG
>JAFGWD010000173.1 GCA_016937315.1 Rhodospirillaceae bacterium | reverse complement strand
TGCACCGTTAAATCAAGAGCACGCAACGCCGCCCCACCAACCCCCACGAAACCAAAGGCGCGGACCTGAGCCACACCAGGTAATTCGGCGGACACCTGATTGACAACGATATCCCCTCGGCTGATCGAAAGATCGCACACGGCAGCATGCGTGGCCTGACCCCGCCAGGTCACGGTTTCGGCCTTCAGTAGAAGATCGGCGTCCACGGGCAATGCAAAATCCGGTACGGGAACCGCCGCATGCGCGACAGACGGCGCAAACCACGCGTCTCCATCACCTTCCGTATGCTCGGACGCAACACGCGGCGCGGTTAAAGAATCAAGGTCAAGGTGGCGGGTATTGATGTTCACCGAAAGCTTCGGACGCTGCCCATCCAAGACCCAAGCCACTGTACCCGACGCCTCAACGGGGCCGAGACGAATCTGGGCCTCGTTAAGCTCCCCACCTTCCGCCGCAATCCGCACTTGACCTGATGCCGCAAGCGCGTGTCCGGACAAGGGGACAGAGGAGAACAGGCCAAACCGCGTGGCGAAATCCCCGGCATCGGCAACCTTCAGGTCCATATTTCCTTTGAGAACAGAACCCGAATCCGTATCTCGGAGCAGCAGCCCATCAAGCCGCAAATGGCCGCCTTCCAACCCAGTTTCAACGTGCAAAGGCACAGCATGATCCGCCTGGGTCCGCCCGATATCGCCTTTCACGGTCACCGTGCGACCCGCAATTCTTGCCGTTCCTTCTGCCTGAAACGGACCTTGCAGCGACTGCGCCTTAACCTCCAGAGCCATCGCATCTACAGACAATGACTTGCCGCCACTGGCGTCGATATAATCCACACGACCATTGCGAATCAGCAGCTTTTCAACCGCAATGGCCGGCGTGGACTCCTCTGCGGCTTGCGCCCCACCCGCTTCGGCTGGTGCAGCAATCACATCTGCCGCCCCTGGACGTGGTGGCAAGTATCCGGGAGGCGTGAAGACCCAATTGCCCCGCCCCGCACGACGCTCCAAAATCAAATGAGGGGTGTCCAATTCAACGGCACGCGCCACCACCCGTCCCCACAACAAATCAAGGGGAGAAACCGTGACCGTCACCTGCCGAATATCCAACATCCACGGCTCGGCGCTATTCGACCAGTTGGCCAACCGCACCGCTTCGGCACGAAAGCGTGGGGTCGGTATCACCGAGAATCCAACCCCTCCATCAATCGCCAACTCACGGCCCGTCGCCTCATATACGGCGCGAGCCAGGCGGTGTTTTACAGCATTCTTGTCAATCAACACCGTCGGCACAACAGCCAAGGCCACCAGCAGGCAGGCCGCAGCCATCAGTCCATAACGCAACGATTTCCTCACGGCTCAGATATCCCCTGGGTCTTTAATCTGGACGGCCTTTCACGACCATTCATTTTGCTTGGCCTTCTAACCGGCATACGATGCGTGCCGAGCATACCGCAAGACACGCCAAAATACCGCAAGCGATCGTAGGAAAAATCAAGACGAACGGTCTTCGTCACGCAACCGCCTCTTGCCCTCACCGCCAGAGCGGGATAGAGCGTTATCCTGGAAAACATATCTGCGCTGGGATCAATCCATGAGCATTTGGGGCAAAATCATCGGTGGCATGGCCGGTTTCTCGTTGGGCGGACCCTTAGGTGCGATCCTGGGGGCGACCTTGGGACATGCCGTGGACAAAAAAATAAGCCATTCTGGCGGCAGCATTCCACCATGGATCAGCACCTCTCCACGTTCCGAACAAGACCGCCAAATCGCCTTCACTTTGGCGGTCATCGCGCTGTCCGCGAAAATGGCAAAGGCCGACGGTGTGGTCACACGCGCCGAAATTGACGCCTTCAAACGCTTGTTCCAGATCCCACCACAGGACGTGCAAAAAGTCGGCATCATGTTTGACGAAGCCCGCCAAACCACTGACGGCTTCGAAGTCTATGCACAACAGATTTCCTCTCTGTTCCAGGACTGCCCGGCGGTACTGGAAGAACTCCTGCACACCCTGTTCCTAATTGCTCGCGCCGATGGCGAACTGCATCCCAACGAAACCGCTTTCTTGTCCCGTGTCGCACAGATTTTCGGATTTTCGGCGGCACATTTTGACACCATCCGCGCCCGTGCCGAAGCCGGTGGCGCGTCTTCCGCACCCGGAGGCGAAGACCCCTATGCGGTTTTGGGGCTGACACGATCATCCAGTGATCAAGACATTAAGGACACCTATCGCCGTCTGATCCGCGAAAACCACCCCGACCTTCTGATTGCCAAGGGCATGCCGCCGGAACTCGTCGCCAATGCCAACCGCACCATGGCAACCATCAACGCCGCATTTGAACGCATTAAGAAAGAACGAGGCCTGAAGTGAGCGATACTCTGGGGCGGCGTGACACCGTACTCGCCACCCTGGTCGTCACCACTTGGGGACTGAACTACGTTGCCATCAAATTAGGCGTCGCCGAACTGCCGCCACTGTTAATGACAACGTTGCGGTTTGTCTTGGTTGCCCTGCTGGCCTTACCCTTCGCGCCCCCCAAACGCGCACACATCAAGCCCCTGCTGATTCTGTCTTTCACCATGGGTAGCCTGCATTTCGGCATCTTGTTTCTCGGCATGGTACATGTGGATGCCGCAACCTCAGCCATTGCTTTGCAAACCAGCGTGCCGTTCAGCGTCTTGATTGGTGCCCTGATCTTCCACGAACGTATTGGGATGCGCCGCATTGCTGGGATTGCCCTTGGATTCGCGGGAATCGTCGTACTCGCGGGGGCTCCAAGCTCCCCTGACCTCACATCACTCGCCTTAATAGTTTTTGCGGCGTTTTGCTGGGCCGCATCCAGCGCCTTATTCAAGATCATGCCAGCCATTCCCAGCCTAACCTATATTGGCGGCACCGCAGCCTTTGCAGCACCACAGACCTTAATTGCCTCGCTGTTACTGGAAGACCACCAGATCACGGCCATGCAGGACGCAACCCTGCTGGGCTGGGGGGCGATGATCTTCACCGCGATCGGTGCCTCGCTGATTGGTCATGGTCTATGGTATGGTCTGGTCAAACGCCACGATCTTTCCCTGGTGGTGCCCTTCACCTTATTGGGTCCGGTGATCGGAGTCGTTGCAGCGGTCGTTCTGTTGGACGAACCGATGTCCGTGGAAAAACTGATCGGCGCTTGCCTGACCATGGCCGGCGTCGCGGTCATCCAAATCGCTTGGCCGCGCCGCCGGAGCCGTGCGCTTTAAGGAGTCCTTGCCCCATGCCACATATTGCCCCCCGCACCGACCATATTTCCCCAAACTACGAAAACCGCCCTGATGGAACCGCCATCGACACCATTGTTGTGCACTATACCGGCATGGAAACCGCCGCCGCCGCCCTGGATCGCCTGTGCGATCCCGCCGCCAAGGTCAGCGCCCACTACCTGATTGACGAGGACGGCACAATTTTCGCCCTCGTCCCCGAGGATCGGCGTGCTTGGCATGCTGGCGTCTCATCCTGGCGCGGTGCATCCGACATCAATGACCGCGCTATTGGCATTGAATTGGTCAACCCTGGACACGAATTCGGTTATCGCGATTTTCCCGCACGCCAGATTGACGGCCTCAGCGACCTTTGCCGCGACATCCTCGCCCGTCACCCCATCCCAGCACGAAACGTCATCGGCCATTCAGACATCGCCCCAACTCGAAAGACCGACCCCGGCGAACGATTCCCTTGGAAAACCTTGGCGCGTTTGGGGATCGGCCTTTGGCCAGAACCAGCAACCGTCCCTCACTGGGGACTCGGATGGGTGACCCCGGCACTGACGCGCTTTGGCTATGACACAACCGACACGCATGCCGCCTTAGCCGCCTTTCAACGGCATTTCCGTCCCAAGCGCATCGACGGCTTGCCTGACCGCGAAAGCGCGGAAATCCTGGCTGGCTTGCTGCATGTGGTGAACGAACCTGTCTGATGCCGGGTTTGTTTGCATCTGCCGCGCCGCATCGGTATGATCCGCCCGCGTCAGGAGGTCGGATGGCCGCTGCCTCGCTTGCGGGGTGGAGGAAAGTCCGGGCTTCACGAAAACACGGTGCCGGATAACGTCCGGCGGGGGCGACCCTAGGGAAAGTGCCACAGAAAGGAAACCGCCGAGCTTCGGCTCGGTAAGGGTGAAAGGGTGCGGTAAGAGCGCACCGCGGCCCTGGCAACAGGGACGGCATGGTAAACCCCACCGGAAGCAAGACCGAATAGGGACGGCACGCCTTTTTAGGCAGGCGTTGTTTTCGCGCCGTCGTCCGGGTTGGTCGCCGGAGGCGTCCGGTAACGGACGTCCCAGACGAATGGCCATCTCTTATCCTTCGGGGTAAGGACAGAACCCGGCTTACAGACCTCCTGACGCACACCCCGACTCCGTGCATATGTTTTACTTTTGCCTGACGGCAAGTAGAACAAAGGTGGAACGCAGAGTTTCCCTAGTGATGGTGATCACCACACCAAAAACGTGGAACTCTCAACCGCGTTTTTCTTGCTTTCCGCAAAATCTAGGTTTCCGAACACCTTACCAAACTCTCCAAAGGTATTGGGCAAACCATAGGAAAAACCTGGAGATTTTCACCATCTTCGGGCAGCCAGCGGCATTGACTGGCATGAAATCCCATGTTACCCCATGAATACCCACAGAAGAGGTGGTTCTGTGGACGCGCTGGACGCGGCGCGGCAACGGAAAAGGCACAACGCACCATGTCGGAACAAATGAAGGCTAAGGCCTTCCTTTCGACCCAAACCGTGAAGGTGGATAGCAAGGGACGGGTTTCCGTCCCTGCGGTGCTGCGCAATCTGTTGATCGAACGGGGTATGCAGGAAGTCGTTGCCTTTCCGAACTTCAAACTCCCCTGCATCGAATGCTGTGATTGGGACCGTATCAACGCCATGACCGATGCGGCCGACGGCATGGACATCTTCTCTGACGAACTGGATGACATTTCGAGCCTGATCTTCGCCCAGGCGACGCCTCTGCCGTGGGACACCACGGGACGCATCAGTCTGCCCGACCATTTTCTGAGCCATGCCGGGATTTCCGGTGCGGCAACCTTTGTCGGTAAGGGGCGAACCTTCCAGATCTGGAAACCCGAAGATTTTCTGGTTCACCAAAACGAACAAATGCGGCGTGCGAGGGATAAGGGTCTGTCGTTGACCCTGCGCCGACCGCCAGAAGGTGTATCATGACCGCCGGCCCACACATCCCCGTCCTGTTGCCCGAAGTCGTGGGTGCACTTCGCCCCCATGACGGCGGTATTTACGTGGATGCAACGTTCGGTGCCGGAGGCTATACCCGTGCCATTCTGGCTGCGGCAGGCTGCACTGTATACGCTATTGATCGCGACCCCACGGCACGCCGTGCAGCAAGCGCCGTGGCCACATCCTTCCCGGATCGTTTTCATTTTCTACCGGGATGCTTTGGCGACATGACGGACCTGTTGCCCGCCGCGATTCACGGAAAAATCGACGGCATTGCTCTGGATATCGGCGTTTCTTCGATGCAAATCGACCAAGCCGAACGCGGCTTTTCCTTCCAAAAGGCAGGGCCTTTGGATATGCGGATGGGCGACAATGGCCCGACCGCCGCCGACCTTGTGAACACGCTGCCGGAAGCCGAACTCGCTGACATCATTTATCGTTTTGGTGAAGAACGGGCATCGCGCCGTGTCGCCGCCGCCATTGTCGCGGCACGTCAAGAAACCCCCTTTGCCACCACGCAGCAGTTGGCCGCGTGCATACGTACCGTGGTGTGGTCGTCAAAGGACGGGATCGACCCCGCAACCCGAACCTTCCAAGCTCTGCGTATTGCCGTGAATGACGAACTCGGCGAGTTGGACCGCGCCCTTGTCGCCGCCGAACACCTATTGGCGCCGGGCGGCGTGCTTGCCGTGGTTAGCTTTCATTCCTTGGAAGATCGCATCGTTAAACGCTTCCTGGATGCGAAAAGCGGTCGCGCCGCACAGCCCTCACGCCATATGCCGCATGTCGAAAGCACCATTCAGCCAACCTTTTCCATTGTCAAACGGCGCCCGATATCGGCTTCGGACAGCGAAACGCGCCTCAACCCCCGAGCCCGTAGCGCACACTTGCGCGTGGCCGTACGAACCGACGCCCCCTTTGCGGGAGGTGAGTCATGATCCGCCTGGTCGTCGTTACAGCCTTTCTGTTCAGCGTACTGAGCACAGGTTTGGTTGTGGTGAAATCACGCGTTCAGGACATGGAAACCCAACTGACCGCCCTGCAAAAAGATATCAAAGAAGACCGCACCGCGATCCGCGTTTTGAAGGCCGAGTGGAGCCACCTGAACGACCCAGAGCGTTTGAAGCGTCTGGCTGAAACCTACTTGCATCTAGCCCCCGCAACCTCTGGACAAATCGCCTCGATTTCCGCGCTGCCCTTTACTGAGGAAGCCGAACGCCCGCGCATGGCGCGACAACCCGCGCCAGCAGCCCAACGCTCCGGTACGCCGCCAGAAGTCGCCAGCCGAGGGGTCACACCATGATCCGCCGCAAATCCGCACCAATCATTGTTCCCGGTATCGACCTGCCCTCCACCGGTGCCACCGCTCCCCGCCCCACTGCATTGCACGTCGAAGGTGCAGCAAAGACCGCGCTGGAAACCGGACGGACCCGCCTGACCTTCGCGGGTGGGGTTTTCATGTTGCTGTTCGCCGTGGTAGCCATGCAGTTGGTGAACGTCGCCTTCCGGCCCAAC
>JAFGWD010000023.1 GCA_016937315.1 Rhodospirillaceae bacterium | reverse complement strand
GGGGGGGTAAATAACTTCGATACCCTCAAACTGAGTGGGGTGGCGGGGGCAAGTTTTGGGGATACGCAAATCGACGTTCTGACGTCTCTCGAATGTCTGGATTTACGGGATTCGACCGCAACGACCACGTTGTCTCTATCCGGTTCGCAGGTTCAAAATATTGTAGATGGTGGGGGGGCGTCCAGCCTTGTCGTGTATTTGGACAATGGAAGCTTGGATACCTTTACCGCGACGGGAGAATACACGTCATCCACGGTTGGTTCTGTCACAACGTATACCTATTACACCGATGCAGGGCATACGGCGCAGATGGCGGAGGTGAATGTCTATTACCAGTGATGTGCGCAGCATGACTCATCCTGCGGGACAATTGTGGTCCGAAGCGCTGTCGGCTTTGCTTCTTGCTTTAGGGGCGGACGCGGGCAATCCGGGGCAGGGGCCGAAGGATTTGGATGCGGCTCTTCTTGGCCAGGGGTTCGCCGGGACGGTCGTTCCGTTGTTCGGTTCTGACCTCCCTGATGCTGCCGGCGGCGGCGTTCTGGTCGAGATGGTCGGGGCCACTTGGGTGCCGTTGCTGTATGTGGGGGGGGGTGTCTTTCGAACCTTGGATGGGACTGAGCACCACACCCTTGCGGGCTGGCCGGTCGCGGGGCGTGCCGTGGCGATTCATGCCGTTGTGGCGACGGTGCCGAAGCCGTTGGCTTTTTTGCGCCGTTATAAAGGGCGTGCCGCCGAAATCATGTTTGGCGGGTTGTTGATCAATCTGTTTTCTCTCGCCTTTCCGATGTTTGGAGCCTTTGTTTACGATAAGGTACTGAACAACGGCATTACCGAGACACTGTGGGCCTTGGCGATTGGTCTCGTTTTGCTGATCGGCCTGGATTATTCGATCCGCGCGGTACGGGCGCTGTTGGTCGAACGGTTTTCTGCGGCCAGTGAGGCGGATATTGACCGCACTGTGTTCGATAAAGTGCTGTCCGGCAATCTAACGCGGTTGCCGTCAGTGGGCCGGGTTCTCGATCAATACAAACAAATTCTGGGCAGTCGGGATTTTCTGTCGGCCAGCGCCATGCTGGCGGCGGTGGATGTGCCGTTTCTGGTTCTGTTTTTTCTGACCATTGCTTGGGTTGGTGGGGTTTTGGTCTTGGTGCCGCTGATCCTTGGTGCCGCGATGATCGCGGTGCATGCTTTGTTTGCGATTCCGACCCTGGAGGCCGAGGCGGTGGCTCGCCGTGCCGGGGAAACGCGGTTTTCGCTGTTGGCTGACGCCCTGGCTTCGCGTGAGGCGGTGGTTGGAGGACGTTTCGCGGATGCCCTGCGGTTGCGGTGGCGGCGAGCCAGTCTGCGGGCGGGGGTGGCGTCAGGTCGGTCCCGCTTCTGGCATGGATTGGCCTATGCGGCATCGGCGGATTTTTCCAACCTTGCCTATGTCTCGATTATCGTTGCGGGTGCACATATGATCGAATCCCGTGACCTGACCACGGGACGTTTGCTGGCGTGTTCGATTTTAACTTCGCGGGCGATGGGGGCTTTGGGGTCGGTGGTGACGCTGATGATTCGGTATCGTGAACTCAGTCGTGCGCTGTCCGATTTGGATAAGACTCTGCCGTCTCCGCTGCCCGCAGCGCCAGCACGGTCACGGGGCCGCTTGAAGGGCGAGGTCCGTTTAAGCGGGGTGACGTGTCGTTTGCGCGAAGGCGGTGCACCCGCCTTGAATGCGGTGGATCTGTTGGTGCCCCCAGGCGAGGTATTGGGGGTTGCTGGACGTCCTGGTGCCGGAAAAACAACTTTGCTGCGTGCCATTGCCGGAGCGTTACGGCCTGATGCAGGTGAGGTGCTTTTGGACAATGTGCCGCTATTGGCACTGGCACCATACGATTTGTCGTTGAACATTGGCTATAAGCCGCAAGAACCATGTTTGTTTGAGGGGTCTTTGGAAGATAACCTGCGGCTTGGCCAAGGGGCTGTCTCGGTTGAGGATTTGGAGGCGGTGATTCGTGCGGCGGGTTTGATGCCCTCCATGGTGCAAGGCGATGTGAATCTGGAGACATCTGTGGGGCCGCGTGGCGCGGCTTTGTCCGGTGGGCAACGGCAAATGGTGGCCTTGGCTCGTGCTTTGGTTGGCAATCCATCGGTGTTGGTGCTGGACGAGCCAACCACTGGATTGGATGCCCCGACGGAGAAACACTTGGCCGAGATGTTGGCGGCGCGGAAGGGTACGACGACCATGCTGCTGTGTACCCATAGCCGTGCGATTCTGTCGATTTGCGACCGCATCCTGGTTTTGGATCGTGGCCGCGTGGTCGCTTTGGGGCCGAGGGACAAGGTTCTGGTTGGGGTGAGTTAAGGTTTTTTCTCGACGGCGACCGCGCCATCGCGTAACAAGCGCGTTTTCGGTATCAGCAAGGACATCACTATGTTTCAGGTCAACGATTACTTTGACGGCAAAGTCAAATCTATTGCCTTTCAAGGTGAAACGCTTCCCGCGACGGTCGGCGTGATGGCTCCGGGCGACTACGCATTTTCTACCAGCCAGTTGGAGACCATGACCGTGATCAGTGGGGCGCTGACGGTGAAACTGCCGGGCGCAGATGTGTGGGCGACATTCTTGACTGGCCAGAGTTTTCAGGTGCCAGCCAACTTAGAATTCCAGATTCAGGTGACGGTGGACACCGCCTATTTGTGCACTTACGCGTAGGATCAACCGTCATGCGGGGGCCGGCACGCCGTGATTTGCGTGCCGTTGGCACCGTCATTATATCCTCTCAGGTTCTGATGTGTTCCAGAGGTTAATGATGCAAGTGACAGGGGTATCCATGGTGACGTTGGGTAGGTTTTTTGGGGTGGTGGTTTGTGCCGCCGGTCTTTTGGGTGGACTTCGGATGGCTGATGCGGCCACGCCAACACCGGAGCAATGCGCGGCCACGTACCGTGTGTGTGATGCGGCCTGTCAGGCGGCTGATCCCAAGCACGGGTTCAGCTATGCCGGTTGTGCCGCGAAGTGTGTCGCGGCGAAGGCGGCTTGTGAAAGCGAGATCATCTATGATGACACCTCGCGTTGGACAAAAAAGCAATACGAGGCAGCAAAGCCCTGGGTTGAGAAAAAGGCCAGTGAAGCCAAGACGCTGATCAATGAAGCCCCAGCCAACAAAGAAAATACCTATCCATCTCAGAACACCGGTAACTGAGGCGGTTCTAGAGCCGATTTGAACGGAACTCTAGCGGTATGCGCCGACCACCAAAACGACGTCGTTGACGCACTCGATCAGGCTGGTTTTTTGCATTGGGGTTCCGGTCATCGGATTGACGATGCGGTAGTCCAGGCGGCCACGCCCGTTCTTCAAAGCGATGGTGCGGATCATTTCGCCATAGGGTTTGCCATCCGCGTCTATGGTGGAAAAGATACTGCGGCCGATCAGCCTTTTGTTGGCATGGGCTAGCCGTGCGCCGGTGTCAGAACGGCTCATCGAAATATAAAGGTCGCGGTCGCGAAAAGGGCCGTTTTCATCCATGAAGACTTGGGCGGCTCGCTCGGAGCCATGCTCGCGCACAAAAGAGGAGGCCTTTTCCAGCATAGTTTTGGCTTCCGCTATGGTGGCGAAGTCTTGTGCTTGCGCCGGGGTGTTTGCCCAACCCAAAGACACAAAGATCAGCATGATCGTGAAAAGGTGACGCATTTTTATGTGATCGGCGTCAACCGATCTCCTTCTGCCCAGAATGCAGGATAGAGTACGGGTTTTAACGGGCTCTCGCAATGTGGGCGCGTGCCTTTTTATAGGGGGTTTTCTTCGTGGGTGATTGCGCGTATATGGGAAGGTCCGATTTTCCGGCGGGCTGCTGGTGGTGCAGCGTGGTGGCGGGTTGGTTAATGTTATGAAGGAGCTGATTCCCCCATGTCCGAGACATCAAACTGGGCCCCAGAATCCTGGAAGAATCGCCCAATCGTGCAAATGCCAGATTATTTGGACAAGGATGCGTTGGTCCGTGTCGAAAATCGCTTGCGCGGGTATCCCCCGCTGGTTTTTGCCGGAGAGGCACGTAGCCTGAAGCGGTCGTTGGCTCAGGTCTCGGAAGGCCATGCCTTTTTGCTGCAGGGTGGGGACTGTGCCGAAAGCTTCGCTGATTTTCATCCCGACACAATCCGCGATACCTTCCGCATTCTGTTGCAAATGGCGGTGGTTCTGACCTTTGGTGGCTCGGTTCCGGTGGTCAAGGTGGGCCGTATGGCGGGTCAGTTTGCGAAGCCGCGTTCGGCCCCGACGGAGGTCATTGATGGCGTTGAGTTGCTGTCTTACCGTGGTGACATGATCAATGCACCTGAGGCGACGGAGCAAGCCCGCGTAGCCGACCCGGACCGTTTGGTGCAGGCCTACAATCAGGCGGCTTCAACCTTGAATTTGTTGCGGGCGTTTTCGCAGGGCGGATATGCCAATTTGCAATCGGTGCATCAGTGGAACCTGGATTTCCTAGCCGATACACCGCAGGCACACCGTTATAACGATCTTGCCAATCGCATCGATGAAGCCATGTCCTTCATGTTTGCATGTGGCGTGACGCCCGAACTGGTCACCCAGATGCGGGAAACCGATTTTTACACCTCCCACGAGGCCCTGCATTTGAATTACGAGCAGGCCCTGACTCGCATCGATTCAACCACCGGCGATTGGTATGACTGTTCCGCGCACATGTTGTGGATCGGTGATCGTACGCGTCAGATTGATGGCGCACATGTGGAATTTCTGCGTGGCGTTGGTAATCCTTTGGGTGTGAAGGCTGGTCCGTCCATGTCTCCGGACGATTTGCTCCGCCTGTGCGATATTCTGAATCCCAACAACGAGCCCGGACGCTTGACGGTGATCGCACGGATGGGCGCGGATCAGGTGACGGAAAAGCTCCCCACTTTGGTGCGTGCAATCAAGGCCGAGGGACGTAAGGTTCTGTGGTCCTGTGATCCTATGCATGGCAACACGGAAAAGGTTGCCAGCGGTTACAAAACACGGAACTTTGATCGCATACTGGCGGAAGTCCGTGGATTTTTTGCCGTCCACGCGGCGGAAGGAACCCATGCGGGCGGCGTGCATTTTGAACTGACGGGTCAGAATGTGACCGAGTGCATTGGCGGCACCAGTGCGGTGACCGAGGAAACCTTGAGCGAGCGTTATGAAACCGCTTGTGACCCACGCCTTAATGCGGATCAGTCGTTGGAACTGGCGTTCCTGTTGTCTGGGCATTTGAAGGCCGAGCGGGATAAAGCACGTGGAGCACGCCGCTCACACGCGAAGTAAGAGGCGTTCGTCGCCGGTCTTGCACAAACACCCCAGGGGGTGACCTTGGGTGTTGTGCCCTTCGAGGAGGTTCTATGGTGGCGAAGCGCCCTGATGCCGTTTGCTGCGCTACGGTTACGCACCCAACTGCGGACGAAGTTTCCCTGTACACCGATAAGTATTTCACGCGAACACGTCAGATCGTTGAACGCTTTGGCGATATTGATGTCACGTATGCGGTATTTATGCGTCGTCCTGTGCTTTATACGCCACGTCTGGCTTTGGCGTGGCTGATGCACGTGATGGCTGAAAAGGGTGTATCGGTTGTCGTAGAGGAACGTTTTGCCGAGGGGGATTGGGTCGGTGCCGGGGAGCCGATGCTGTATCTTACCGGTTCCTTTGCCGCCTTGTCAGAGATGGAAACCTTGTTTCTGCAAAAGATAGGCGCGTGCTGCGTGGCCGCCTTTGCCGCTTACCAAATGAGTTGCGAACTGGCGAAAGTGGCTTTCCTGGCGATGGACGCTCGCCATTGCGCGGGCACGGAAATGGCCGAGCTGATGGCTTATGCAGCTTCTGTTGGGTCGACTGCGGCGCAGAATAAGGTTGGTGCGGTAGGGTTTATTGGAAACGCTACAGATGCGACCGCCTGCTATTTTGGTCAGGAAAAGGGCATGGGCACTATGCCGCATGCGTTGATCGGCTATGCCGGATCAACAGTGCGTGCTGCTGAGATGTTTCAGGAAACCTTTCCCGAAGTGCCGTTGTTTGTTCTGGTGGATTATTTTGGCCATGAGGTCAGTGATGCGCTAGCGGTCTGTGAGCGGTTTTCCGATTTGGCACGGCAGGGGAGGCTGGGGGTTCGTTTGGATACCCATGGCGGGCGTTTTGTCGAAGGGTTGGATACGCAAAAATCCTATGCCGTTCTGGATAAACATGCCCCCGACGCCTTGCGTGGATACCGTTCTGAGGTCGAACTGCGCCATTTAATCGGCACCGGGGTGTCTGCTGCGGCTCTCTGGCACGTGCGCGAAGCCCTGGATGCACATGGGTTCTCGAAGGTCAAAATCATCGCGTCCAGTGGTTTTTCCGGCAAGAAGTGCAGTGTCATGGCTTTGGCCAAGGCACCGATCGACATCATCGGAACCGGTTCGTTTCTGCCAGATTTGTGGAGCGAAACCTATGCTACCGCCGACATTGTTGCCTATGGTGGGGTTCCTCAGGTCAAAGTTGGGCGCGAGTTCCTGCTGCGTCCTTCTCCGGCCAAGGTGTAGAGCCAAGGCGAAGAAAAACGTGATGTATCCTTAAGCCGAGACGTTGGCGTGGTGTGCTGCGGCGTCCAGAGCCGAAAAAAACCGCGCCAGGAACGATACCATTTCCGGACCATAGCGCTGCGATATTCCATTGCTGCCGTAGTCGCCAAGGGCGATGCGTAAGGATTTGCTGAATGCCAACATCAATGCGATGGCGTGCCGTTCGGAAAATTGCCAATCCCGGTCTTGTATGGTTTTGACTGGTGCCATGTGTGCATCAATCATTGCAACCAGCCACGCGATACGCCGGTCAAAGTCAGCAAAATGTGTAATCGACGCCACCTGGATGTCCGTCATCATTTTATGCGTTTCCGGATCGGCCAAGATGACAGGCCAGTTGGGTTCGCCGGTTATGGGGTTGAGGTGTGTTCTCTCCAACCTTTCGGAAAGGTGGCGATAGATATCGGTTTTATCTTGTCCGAGCATGGCGGAGATTGCGGAGATCAGTCCCGGAATAATCCGTCGTGACAAGAGGGGGTGGGTGATCGGTGTGACGGGGCTTGGGGTGTTACCAAAGTGTGGGAACAGAGGGCGCAGGGGCTCGGTGACGATTCGTTCGAATGGAGGAAGTTCACGGCCTTCCGCTTCGTTCAACAGGCGGCGACATTCGTGAAACGACAGCATAGTCAAAGGGTGTGTTTGCAAGAAATCGTGGGCGATGTCGCGCATCACCTGGGTATCGACGGACTCGCCGCGTTCTGCTGATCGTTGTGCAAAATACTGGATGAAATCAGCGATAAGGGCGTTGGGGGCCTTTAAGGGGCAATGCACGCCCATCGCCGCTTCGACGAGCAGATCAGCGTCGGGGGCGTGCAGCGAGGCTGCGGCGGGCATATTATGCTCCTTTAGTATGAAATTAGTATGAATATATCATACGATAAATTGCGCCATCATCATACTTTATAATCACGAACACGCGCCTATTGGCGTGTTTTTTGGCAATGTGGCCTGCGTTGACATCGCTCCGTTGTGGCCCTAGTTTGCGAAAGCGCCTTGTGGCTGCGAAAAACCTGGGAAAATCGCATATGCGTCGTTCATTGACGATCTGCCTTGCTCAGATCAACCCCACGGTCGGGGCGGTTTCCGCGAATGCGGAGCGAATCGGCGCGGCGTACGCGCGGGCACGTCAGGCGGGTGCCGATTTGGTGGTGGTGCCGGAATTGGCGTTATCCGGTTATCCTCCAGAGGATCTGGTGCGCCGCGATGCGTTCTTGGCGCGGATTGACGCAGCCTTGGCCGATCTTGCACAGTTGACCATCGGCGGCCCGGCTTTGATTGTTGGAGCACCGCAGAAGCGGCCTGGTGATGGGGTGCGGTGCTGTGCCAATGCCGTGGTGGTTCTGTCCGAAGGCACGATTATCGCGGCACGCGATAAGGTGCATTTGCCGAACTATGGCGTGTTCGATGAGGCACGGGTGTTTACGCCCGGTTTACCCGCAGCCCCCGTTGTGATTTCTGGGGTCCGGGTTGGCCTGATGATCTGTGAAGACATGTGGTACGCCGATGTCGCGGGACATTTGAAATCCGAGGGTGCGGAAATTTTGGTGGTCGCCAATGGGTCGCCGTTTGAAACCGACAAGCGCGGTGAGCGATTGGGTCATGCGCGGGCACGCGTTGCAGAGACCGGTTTGCCTTTGGTTTATGTCAATCAAGTGGGCGGACAAGACGAATTGGTGTTCGATGGGGCCTCCTTTGTGCTGAATGCCGATGAGTCGGAGGCTTTACGCCTGCCGTCCTGGGTGGAGGCCGAGGGTATGGCCGCGTTCGTTGACACGGCAGACGGTCTGGCGTGTGCAAGACAGGATGTTTCCCCCCCTTTGAGTGAATGTGATTCGCTTTATCGCGCCCTGATGGTGGGCTTGCGTGATTACATCGAGAAGAATCGCTTCTCGGGGATTATTCTCGGGCTTTCAGGTGGCATTGACAGTGCCTTGGCCGCCGCCTTGGCTGTGGATGCCTTGGGTGCGGACCGTGTCACATGCGTGATGATGCCGTCGCCTTATACCTCGGGTGAGAGTCTGGACGATGCGGAAGCTGTGGCGCATTTGTTGGGGTGTCGTTTGTTGACGATTGGCATTGGTCCGGCAATGGATGCTTTTGAGTCGATGCTGGCTCCGCATTTTGTGGGTTTGGCTCCGAACGAGGCGGAGGAGAACATCCAATCCCGCGCTCGTGGTTTGGCGTTAATGGCGCTGTCCAACAAGCTGGGGCCGATGGTTCTGGCCACCGGTAACAAGTCGGAAATGAGCGTCGGATATGCGACGCTTTATGGAGACATGTGCGGTGGATTTGCGGTCTTGAAAGATGTCTATAAAACCGAGGTGTTTGCGTTGTCGCGCTGGCGCAATGCACATCGTCCGGATTCCGCGCAAGGTCCTAAGGGGGCCGTGATGCCGGAGCGCGTAATAACCAAGCCGCCAACGGCTGAGTTGCGCCCAGACCAAAAAGACGAAGACAGTTTGCCGCCGTATGTTCGTTTGGATGCGATTCTGGCACGTCTGATCGAAGGAGAACAGGCACCGGAAGACGTTGTTGGCGAGGGTTTTCCCGCCGCCGAGGTGGACAAGGTTTGGCGACTTTTGAATATCGCCGAGTACAAACGGCGGCAATCGCCGCCTGGCGTTAAAACAACGCGGCTCGCCTTCGGGCGTGACCGTCGTTATCCCATTACCAATGGTTTCAGGGACTGAGAGTTCTCATTATGGTGGTTAAGGTTCGTTTTGCGCCCAGTCCGACCGGGTTTTTGCATATTGGAAACGCCCGCACGGCGCTGATTAACTGGCTGTTCGCACGCGCACATGGCGGACAATTCTTGCTGCGTATGGATGATACCGATGCCGAGCGTTCAACGGCGGCCTTCGCGCAAGGCATTCGCGACGACTTGGCCTGGATGGGACTGTTCTGGGATGAAGAAAAAAGCCAGATTGCCCGTCTTGCTCGCTATGCTGAGGTTGGCGATCAATTGCTTACGGCGGGTCGATTGTACGCCTGTTATGAAACACCGGAAGAATTGGAATACAAACGCCGCCGCCAGCGGGCGCGTGGCTTGCCGCCGGTTTATGATCGTGAAGGGTTGACGCTTACGGATGATCAGAAGGCGGCCTTTGAAGCCGAAGGGCGCAGGCCGCACTGGCGCTTTGTTCTGGAGCATCGGGAAACCGCTTGGGATGATCTGGCACGTGGCCCGCAGTCTTATCACGGGGCGCATT
>JAFGWD010000172.1 GCA_016937315.1 Rhodospirillaceae bacterium | reverse complement strand
GGTTTGGCAGGCCGACCAGGGTCAACAGTTCGACGACTCGCGTGTGCAGGGCGCTCCCAGACAGGCCGGCATGCAGGGCCAGGGTTTCACCGACTTGGCGGCCAATACCGTGCAAGGGGTTGAGCGAAGTCATAGGTTCTTGAAACACCATGCCGATGCGCCCGCCACGCAGGCCTTGCAAGTCAACGGTGGGCATGGACAGAACATCAGCACCGTCAAACGTGATACGTCCCGATGGGTGGCGGGCCAAGGGCGTGGGCAGAAGGCGCAGGATGGACAGTGCGGTAACGGATTTTCCCGATCCGCTCTCTCCGACCAAAGCGAGGGTTTCGCCGCGCCGCAGGGAAAACGATACGCCGTCGACGACACGAGGTGCCGCGTCGCCAAAAGTGACGGATAGGTTTTCGACAGAGAGCAAGGGGGCGTCGGTCATCATTGCGTCTTCCTGGGGTCAAATGCGTCGCGCACGGCTTCGCCGACGAAAACCAAGAGGCTTAACAAGATCGCCACCACCAAGAAACCCGACAAACCCAACCACGGGGCTTGCAGGTTTTCCTTGCCCTGGCGCAGTAAGTCGCCCAGGGACGGTGACCCTGGAGGGAGGCCGAGGCCGAGAAAATCGAGGGAGGTCAAGGCTACCACCGCGCCACTCAACACAAAGGGCATAAAGGTGATGGTCGCGACCATGGCGTTGGGCAAAACGTGACGTACCGCGATGCGGACGTCCGACAATCCCAGAGCGCGGGCGGCACGCACGTATTCGAAATTTCGGGCACGCAGGAATTCGGCACGCACCACGCCGATCAGGGTGGTCCAGCTGAACAACAGCAGAATGATCAGCAAAGTCCAAAACCCCGGCACGATGGCGGAGGTGACGATGATCAAAATGAACAGTTGTGGCAGGCTTCCCCAGATTTCCAGGAAACGCTGGAACAATAAGTCTACCCAGCCGCCGAGGTACCCTTGGACGGCTCCAGCGGCGACGCCAATGGCGGATGCAGACAAGGTCAATGCCAAACCGAACAGCACGGAGATGCGGAAGCCATAGATCAAACGTGCCACCACGTCGCGGCCCTGGTCATCGGTGCCCAGCCAGTTTATCGGACTTGGTGGGGCCGGCGTTGGCCTTCCGAGGTCGTAGTTCACGGTGGCATGGGAAAACGGAATCGGTGGCCACAGAGCCCAGCCGTGGGAGGCGATCTGGTCTTGCAGGAAAGGGTCGCGATAGTCAGCGGCGGTGGGGAAATCGCCGCCGAATGCGGTTTCTGGGTAGTCTATGAATACAGGCGCGTACAGATGCCCATCATAAGACACCATTAAGGGTCGGTCATTGGCGAGAAACTCAGCGAACAGGCTGGCCGTAAACAGAATCAAAAACACCACCAGAGACCAAAATCCCCGGCGATTGGCGCGGAACGTGGCAAGGCGACGGCGAGTCATGGGGGTAAGGTTCAGACGCATCTTCAGGACTCCCGTGCGCCGAAGTCGATGCGTGGATCGACGGCGTGATAGGTCAAGTCGCTGATCAATCCCAGAACTAGCCCCAGCAAGCTGAAGGCATAGAGTGTTCCAAACATCACCGGATAGTCACGGTTCATGGCCGCCTCAAAGCCCAGAAGGCCGATCCCGTCGAGTGAGAAGATTACCTCAATTAAGACCGAGCCGGTGAACAGCATGCCGATCAGGGTGGCAGGGAAGCCGGCGATTACCACCAACATGGCGTTGCGAAACACATGCCCGTACAATACGCGATGTTCGGACAACCCCTTGGCGCGGGCGGTCAGCACGTATTGTTTGTTGATTTCTTCCAAGAAGGCATTCTTGGTCAGCATGGTCAGACCGGCAAAGCCGCCGATCACCATGGCGGTGACTGGCAGGGTCATGTGCCAAGCATAATCAGCAATGCGGGCGGGCCAACTCAACTCCGCCCAGGTGTCTGATGTCAGGCCACGCAAGGGGAACCAGTTGAGGTAGCGTCCTCCCGCGAAGATAATGATTAGGACAATCGCGAATAAGAATCCTGGTATGGCATGACCGACAATGATTGCCCAACTGCTGGCGACGTCAAAACGTGACCCATCACGCACCGCCTTTTTGACGCCTAAGGGTACGGAAATCAGGTAGATCAGCAATGTGCTCCAAATTCCCAAGGAGGCGGAGACGGGGAGCTTTTCTAAGATGAGGTTGGTGACGCGTGCATCACGAAAGTAACTTTTACCCAGATCAAAGCGGGCGTATGCCTTGACCATCAACCAAAATCGTTCCAGGGGCGGCTTATCGAATCCCATTTGGTGCTCTAAGTCAGCGATGAACGCGGGGTCCAGGCCTTGCGCCCCGCGATATTTCGAGGCGACGCTGCTGTTCCCGCCCGTTGCACGCGGGGCGGGGCGTGCGGTTTCCGCCGCACCCGTACCGGAAATTCGGGCTGTTGCATCGGTGGTTTGTCCGTCCAGACGCGCCAGAATCTGTTCAATGGGGCCGCCGGGGGCCAACTGCACGAACAGGAAGTTAACGCCGATGATCCCCAGTAGGGTCAAGGGAATCAGTAGGAGGCGGCGGACGATGTAGGCAAACATCATGGTTTTCCGATACAACAAAGCCAGAGGTTGACCCCAGGCTCCCTTATGTTACGCGAAGTGCAAGTCTTTGTGGGAAACGGTCAGAGCATGCTTGCCAAGATATAAGCGTATATTGAGTTTTGCGCGAACGACAAGTTTAAGTGGGGCCGTGGGTTGACTTCAGTGTGGGGCAGGAGCCCTCGACATGTTGGGGGACGGATATGACGCCGGATGTTTTATGGTGTACCAGCTTGGTTCCGCGTGGCAGTGCGGCGGTACAAGCGCATTGCGTGGCCTCTTGGGGCGGTTGTGTGGTGACGTTTAATGATGCAGAGGAAGCATCGGCTCTCGGTGAAGGGGCATTTGAACGTGTCACCATCACGCGGAGCGGGCGGCAGGTCTTAGGCAAGCCTGTGCCTTTTCTGGCGGATATTTTCGACTATCAGTATGGGGTGGATGCACCGGTTTTGGGCATTGTGAACGCCGATATTGCCTTTGAGGTGACGGAGGCGCAACGCCGTTGGCTGGTCGATGCCGCGCGTCGCGGCCTGGTTTGCATTCGCCGTACCGATACGCCGGACGCGACAACCGCCCTCGACCAGGGGACGCAATTGCCGCAGGGGTACGACGCCTTTCTCTACCCACGGTCTTTGTTGCCGGGCCTGCATGCCGAAGGATTCTGTCTTGGGATGCCGTTTTGGGATTTCTGGTTGCCGATGGTGGTCGCCTTGTCTGGGCATGCGGTGATGTCTGTAACGGCGCCGATTGCGCGTCATGTCGCACACCCCGTGGTTTGGGATGCTTCGGCGCCGGTGTTCATGCATATGTTCATGCAAGCGGTTTTAGCTTCGGCCTCATCATCAGCCACGCCGATGGTTGCGGCCTTGTTGTCGCACCAGTTGGCAGCTTATCGCGCCTATGTTGATCTGGCGGGGCACAGTGAGGATGCCGCTTTGGTCCTTGGCCGGGTGTACGACGACTTCCAGTCTCGGGTGTTGGGTGCGCTTTCGGTTACCGTGCAAACCGTGGACGCTTTACCAGTGTGATGTGTTGAACTTTGTCGCCTGTGTGCCCATGTACATAGACCGGCCCTTGGTCGGCCCGGTTTTTTATCTTCTGACTTTTGC
>JAFGWD010000171.1 GCA_016937315.1 Rhodospirillaceae bacterium | reverse complement strand
CTGACCTTGCTGAGGCGATGGAGTTGGAGAACCTGATGATTTGTGCTCAGACCACCATCGTTGGGGCTGAAGCGCGTCATGAAAGTCGTGGCGCACATGCGCGGGAAGATTTCTCGAGCCGCGATGACGCCGAGTGGATGAAGCACACCCTGGCGTGGTGCGATGATAAGTACCGCGTCAAGTTGGACTATCGTCCGGTTCATACCTACACGCTGTCTAAGGATGTCGCGTACATCGAACCCAAAGCCCGCGTGTATTGACCTTAGGACTGCAAGGGGTGTCCTTTCGGATGCCGAGGAGAAAACATGGTTCAGTTCGTTTTGCCTCGTAACTCCCGCGTCAAGCCCGGCAAGTCCCACAAGGCTCCGGGCGGCGCCAAGAATGTCAGGGAGTTTCATATCTATCGCTATGATCCGGATCAGAGAACGAATCCGACTCTCGATATCTTCGAAGTTGATCTCGATGAAATCGGGCCGATGGTTCTGGATGCTCTGGTTAAGATCAAGAACGACATCGATCCGACTCTTACGTTCCGTCGGTCTTGCCGCGAAGGCATTTGTGGCAGTTGCGCGATGTGTATTGACGGTATCAATACTCTGGCGTGTTTGAAGCCGATTGCTGATGTCAAGGGGCCGGTGAAGATCTATCCGTTGCCACATCTTGAAGTCATCAAGGATCTGGTCTGCGACGTTGACCATCTGTATGCACAGTATGCCAGCATTGAGCCGTGGATGAAGTCGCGGACCCCGATGCCGAAACAAGAGCGTTTGCAGTCTCCCGAAGAACGCGCAAAATTGGATGGTTTGTGGGAATGTGTGCTGTGTTTCTGTTGTGCGACGTCGTGCCCCAGCTATTGGTGGAACGGCCACCGTTATCTCGGTCCAACCATTCTGTTGCAAGCGGCGCGTTGGGTTTTGGACAGCCGTGACGAAGCGCAGGGTGAGCGTTTGGATGATCTTGAAGATCCGTTCAAGTTGTATCGCTGCCACACCATTTTGAACTGCGTGAAGGCCTGTCCGCGTGGCCTGAACCCGGCGAAGGCGATTGCCGATTTGAAGGTGTTGATGATGGAACGCGTCGTCTGAGTCTTGCTGCGTTCAGAGCGTCAAATAAGTCGACCGCCCCGAGTTTTCGGGGCGGTTTGTTTTTGTGTGGATGGCTTTGACGATTTGGCCTGTGGCTTCGGAAAAACGTTAAGCATCTGCCTTATCCCGCCGAATCCGTGCGAGAGTGGTATGCAGCAGACTGATCAGTTCAATTTTTTTGTTCTGTCGTTTGGCGATAATGCCGAGTTCGCGGGTTAGGGTGTGGTCGCCGAACGGAACCACCCGCAAGTGTTGTTGGCGGGCGCGGGGGATGTAAAGTCCAGGCACGATTCCGGCTCCCAGACCGGCGGATACCATCAGAACGATCGCCTCGAAAGTGTCCAGCTCCATTTCTGCTTTTAATTCCAGCCCTTGCCGTTCGATGACGGCATCAATTTGGTGTTCGCTAGGGAGCGTTGGGACGAACCGTAAGTAGGGGGCGGAGAGCAAGACCTCGCTGTCGCTCAGTCCGGGGGTGCCTCGCGGAGCGATGACGTAAAAGCGTTCGATGGCATAAGACTTCCATAAAAGATCACGCGACTCGGGAGGGGGGCCAACCACCAGGGCGGTGTCTAATCGCCCGGCCTTGACCTCTTCCGTGAGTTCCGTGGTCAATCGCCCGCTGCCGAGCAGGCGCAAGGATAGACCGGGATAGTTCTGCTTGAGCGCGTGTAAGGCCTCGGGCAGGCCTGCGGACAAGGCACTACGCACCGCGCCGATGGCCAGATTCCCGGTGATGCCAATGCGGCTATGGCGTTCCATGAACAGGGTATGGGTGTTCAGGATCGAGCGTGCGGTTTCCAGATACATACGCCCGACTTTGGTCAGGCGGGGGGGGCGTGTGGTGCGGTCGAATAGGGCGATGCGTAACTGGTGTTCCAGATCGCTCATCTGTTGACTGACGGCGGATTGCGTCAGATTCACCGCCAAGGCGGCGCGGGAAAATGAGCCGTATTCCGCCACGGCAATCAGGGTTTCTAATTTTCTCAAGTCCATAGCCGGACACCCCACGCAGTTTATAAGCAAAGCTTATGATAACAATTAGACAAATTCGTTATCACGAATTTTATTCCTATCGTACTATTTTTTAAGCGCCAAAAACGGCGTGTTCAAAATGTAGGCAAAAAAGAATGATGCCTATCCGTTTGGGCAGTAGCGCAGCGCGGAGATGGCAACGGGTCGGGAGTGGAACATGACGATGATCGCAGAACACATGAGCTGTATCAAACAGTCGGCATCTTCGGTGGTGTCGGCACGGGCGACGGAGCTGAAACAGCAGGGTAAGGACATCATCAGCTTGTCAGCGGGTGAGCCGGACTTCCCGACGCCGCAGCATGTACAGTTGGCGGGGATTCGCGCGATTGTCGAGGGCAAGACCAAGTATCCGCCGATTCCTGGTATTTTGCCCCTGCGTGAGGCGATTTGCCGCAAGCTCAAGCGTGAAAACGATATGGATTATACTCCGGATCGGGTGATCGTCAGCGCCGGTGCGAAGCAGGTGATCTTTAATGCTCTGGCGGTGACGTTGGACCCCGGTGATGAAGTGATCATTCCGGCCCCGTACTTCGGTTGCTATGTCGAGGAAACCGCCTTGTGCAAAGGGGTCCCGGTGGTTGTCGAGACCACGCAGGAAGAAGGCTTCCGTCTGTCGCCGGAGCGTCTGGAAGCGGCGATTACGCCGAAGACCAAGTGGCTCATTCTCAACAATCCCAACAATCCCTCCGGTGCGGTTCTGGGGCTTGACGCTTTGAAGGCGCTGGCAGAGGTCTTGCGGCGTCATCCGCAGGTGTGGGTCCTTTCCGACGACATTTACGAGCACCTGATCTTCGACGGTAAGGTTTTCCACTCGATTCTTGACGTTGCACCGGATCTGAAGGATCGCACTCTGGTCGTCAATGGGTTCTCTAAAACCTTTTGCATGACGGGCTGGCGGTTGGGCTATGGCGCGGGGCCTCAGGTCCTGATCAAAAACATGACGAAGTATCAATCGCAATCGACCAGTGGCGCGTGTCAGGTGTCGCAGTGGGCAGGCGTTGCGGCCCTTGATGGCGATATGGGGTTCGCGGTGCGCCAGCGGGCGATTTTTCAGGAACGCCGCGATTTGGTGGTGAAGCGGATCCAGGCGATTCCCGGACTGAAAGCGGAAACCCCGGAAGGCGCCTTCTACGTCTATGTCTCGTGCGCGGACTTGATCGGGAAAACCACGCCTGATGGGGAGGTTCTGTCCTCCGATCCAGAGGTTGCCACCTATTTGCTGAACGAAGGTGTTGCGATGGTTCCGGGCGCGGCGTTCGGTTTGTCGCCGTTCTTCCGGGTATCTTTCGCGGTTGATACCAAGACCTTGGAAGAGGCTTGCCGACGCATCGGGGCCGCTTGCGCGAAGTTGACGTGAGGGGAGAGGCTTATCGCCTTAACCACACAAACTTTGTTGTGCTTGACTGGCGGATTGCCGCGTGATTTTGTGTTATTTATTGGAAAGCACGCATAATCTGCGTAAAAAAGGACTTCGTGGGTATGATGGATATCGTTCACCCGATGGATGCACCCCTCTTTAAGGGCATGACCAGCACCCCGGACATGCGGGAGATCTTTCAGGCCGATGCTTTTGTGCAGGCGTGGCTGGATGTGGAAGCGGCGCTGGCCGAAGCCCAGGCCGAAATCGGCATGATCCCAGCCGAGGCGGCTAAAGTGATCCGGGCCAAGGCCGATGTGCGCCTGATCGACATCAAAAAAGTTCAGGAACATGGCAAGGAAACGGCTCATACCTTGTTGGGGGTGTTGCGGGAGTATCGTCTCAACATCGGTGAGCCGCACCAGACGTGGCTGCATTATGGTGCCACGACGCAAGATATTTTGGACAGCGCCACGATGCTGACTGTGGCACGCGCCCATGTGGTGATTGAGCGGCAGTTGGATGACGTGATTGCGGTTCTGTTGTCCCTGATGGAAACCCACCGCGATACCTTGATGGTTGCCCGTTCTCATGGCAACCACGCCTTGCCCTTTACGTTCGGCCTGAAGGTCGCGGGCTGGTTGGATGAAATGGATCGCAACCGTGACCGGTGGCGGGAACTGAAGGCACGGTGCCTGGTGGGCAACATGTCGGGTGCCATTGGCACCTATGCCGCATGGGGCGAACAGGGGGTGGAGGTTCAGAACCGGACCTGCCGCATTTTGGGCTTGGGGGCTCCCCGCACGTGGTGGCACGCTCAGCGTGATCGATTGGCCGAAATGACCAATGCGATGTCTCTGATTGCAGGAACATCGGCGCGTATTGCACAGGAAATCTATATTTCCTGCATGACTGAGATTGGTGAACTGGCCGAGGCCTATACCAAGGACACCATCGGTTCCAGCACCATGCCGCACAAACTGAATCCCATCGGCAGTGAATGGGTGCGGTCCTTAGCGTCGATTGTGCGCGGCAATGCCGATGTGATGGCGGAGTTGATGACGCCATTGAACGAACGCGATGGCAGTGTCTGGCGTGCCGAGTGGGTGAAGGTTCCTGAAACCTTCTGCTTGGCGGCGGCAATGTTGGCGCAACTGCACAAAGTTCTGTCGGGCTTGAATGTCAACCGTGACCGTATGCTGGAGAACTTGAACCAGTTGAAGGGCGTGTTGTTGTCCGAGCGGGTGATGTTTGTTTTGGCAAAAGCGATGCCGCTTGGTGTCGCGCATGAGGTGGTGCATCAGGTTTCCCTAAAGGCATTGGAAGCCAAGCGTCCGATGTTGGATCTGTTGCTTGCTGATGCACGGGTTTCCGACGTTTGTGACCTTACGGAACTGACTGAGGCTTTGAAACCCGAAAACTATACGGGCCTGTCGGGTGTCGTCGTTGATGCTCTGGCTCGTGCGGTCAGGGAGGCGGAGGGATGAATTCCTCGCACGCCTCTGCCCCCTGGCTGCAATCTTTGGCAACGTGGTGTGCGACACTCTCTGACGCACCCTCCGTTGCCGTGGCG
>JAFGWD010000170.1 GCA_016937315.1 Rhodospirillaceae bacterium | reverse complement strand
GTGCCATGTACGGCACGATTTCCGGTGTTGCGGCGGCGAACACGGCGTCCACCGGCATGGTGACCATTCCGGCAATGAAACGCTTGGGGTATCCGCCAGCGATGGCAGCGGCGGTTGAGGCGGTGGCCTCCACTGGCGGTCAGATCATGCCACCCTTGATGGGGGCGGGCATCTTCGTGATGGCCGAACTGTTGCACACCGATTATTTGTCGATCATGAAGGCGGCGGCACCTTCGGCCTTTTTGTTCTTTGCCACCGTATGGTTTGGGGTGCATTTGTTTGCCATACGCTGGAACTTGACCGGTATGCGTAAAGAAGACTTGCCCGGCTGGGTCGTGGTTGCGCGGACGTTTCCCTTTTTTGCGGTGCCGTTCGCGCTGTTGACCTGGATGTTAGCCTTCACCGCCTTTACTGCGCCCTATGCGGCGGCTTTAGCCACGGCGTCTACGGCGGTTTTGTTGATTGCTGATGGGTATGGTGACATCCGGTTTCGGCGGTGGCTGCACCGGTTGTGGATGGCCTGTGTTGATAGCGGGCGTCAGGTGGCCGCGATTGCGGCAATCATCATTTGCGCCAGCCTGATTGTTGGCGTCTTCAACATGACCGGCATTGGCGTCAAGATCACCTCGCTGATCTTGTCTGCATCGGGTGGAAACATCTGGTTGGCTCTGATTTTGACGGGTTTGGCCGGGTTGGTTCTGGGCATGGAACTGCCGACCACGGCGGCTTATATCATCACCGTTGCGGTCGCGGGTCCGGCTTTGGTGGATCTCGGTCTGCCGGAACTCTACGCCCACTTGTTTGTGTTCTGGTACGCGCTGTTATGCACCATTACGCCGCCGGTTTGTGGCAACGTGTTTATTGCAGCGGGCTTGGCAAACACGGCGTGGTTGCCGGTGGCTTGGCGGTCCATGCAATTGGGCATTGGGTTGTTCATCCTGCCTTTGGGGTTTGTTGCCAATCCGTCGATGTTGTTGATATCAACGGCACCGCTGTTGGCGATTCTGGCTAGCGTTAAGGTGGGGATGGGGGTTTGGTTGTTCTCGACGGCAGCGATCAATCCGATGCGGCAGTGGTGGGTGCCGATTGTCGGTACCGTTGCTGGCGGCCTGATGATTTTTGCCTTCGGGATATAAAGGGTATGTTGTCTGCAATATCCTTGGCTGTGGGGCTGTCCGTTGACTCTTTGGCCGCCGCGATGGCGGCAGGGGTGGTCTTGCGGCGCCCCCAGGTCTCTGACGCAGCCCGTGTTGGTGCGATTTTCGGCTGTTGCCAGATGGGGCTCACGCTTCTTGGTGTTTGGGTTGGGGCGGCGTTGTCACGCGTTGTCAACGACTGGGATCATTGGATTGCGTTTGCCTTGCTGTTGATGGTTAGCGGGCAAATGGCGATCCAGGCTGTACGTGGTGTGCCACCACATACGGTGCGTCTAACCTGGATGGCATTGTTGGCGATGGGGGTGGGGACCAGCATTGATGCGGGAGTGGTTGGCATCGGTTTTGGCCTCGCTAAGATCGAGGCGGGAATGACGGTTGCGATCATTGGGATCGTCACCTTTGTCTTTTCTTTCTTCGGTGTGTTGTGTGGCTGTCGCATCGGGCGGCGGGTTGGCGGCGTGGCTCAGCTTTTGGGGAGCGTGGTTTTGGCGGTGATTGGCACACGCATTTTGATGACTCACTTGGCCGGCTGAGCGGTTTGGGGTTGCAGAGGGTGGGGGAGGTTCCCCATTCTAAAGAGAACCTTGTTGGAGTGCGTCACCGCTCATGCCCCATGCTTCCCCTTTAATTTCCACTATCGTTGTCGGCATCGGGCTGGCTTTTGTCCTGGGTGCTTTGGCTGCGCGTCTGAAAGTGTCGCCCTTGGTGGGCTATCTGTTGGCGGGCATTGTCGTTGGCCCCTATTCTCCGGGCTTTGTCGCTGACCAAACCCTCGCTCCACAGCTTGCCGAAATTGGTGTTGTCCTCCTGATGTTCGGCGTCGGGCTGCATTTTTCATGGAAAGACCTTTTGTCCGTTGCGCGGGTTGCCGTCCCTGGGGCTTTGTCTCAGATGGTGGTGGCGACGGCTTTGGGGACGGCGCTGGCGCTGGCCATGGGCTGGACACTGGGGCAGGGTGTGGTCTTCGGTTTGGCGTTGTCCGTGGCCAGTACCGTGGTGCTTCTGCGTGCGCTTCAGGAACGTCACATCCTTGATTGTGAGCGTGGACGCATCGCGGTCGGTTGGTTGGTAGTCGAAGATATCGCCATGGTTCTGGTCCTGGTGCTGCTGCCAGTGGTTGCGGACAGTTTGGGCGGTAAGGCTCCGGCTTCAGCGGGCGGCTGGTTGGCTGAGACGCTTGGCTTGGGGTTTGGCGGTGTCCTGGCGCTCACCCTTGGCAAGGTGGTGGCGTTCGCGCTCCTGATGATGGGGGTTGGACGACGCGTCATTCCGTGGCTGTTACACACCGTTGTGCACATGGGGTCTCGCGAGTTGTTCCGGCTGGCGGTTTTGACGATTGCATTGACCGTCGCGTTCGGCGCAGCAGAGCTGTTTGGGGTTTCGCTGGCGTTGGGAGCATTCTTTGCGGGCATGGTGTTAAGCGAATCCGAACTGAGCCAACGCGCCGCCGAAGAAACTCTGCCGCTTCGGGATGCCTTTGCAGTCTTGTTTTTTGTTTCCGTCGGGATGTTGTTCGACCCGTCGGCTTTGCTGCGTGATCCGGGTTCGATTCTGGGCGTTTTGATGATTGTGATGGTCGTCAACGGACTGGTCGCACACGCGGTGATTTCCCGCCTCGGCTATGCGCCCGAGACCGCATGGATGCTGGCTGCTGGAGTCGGGCAGATTGGTGAGTTTTCCTTTATCCTGATGGATTTGGCGGTTCGCTTAGAGGTGTTGCCAGAACGGGCGCGTGATTTGATTTTGGCTGGGGCGATGCTCTCGATTCTGCTCAATCCCGTATTGTTTTTGGCCGTCGAACGTGTCCTTTCCCGCCGAGAGAAAGATTCGCCATCGGTTGTTTCCGAGGTTGCCCCTCGTGTTCTGGTGCCGCGAACCACGCTTTCTGGCCACGTTGTGGTGATTGGTGGGGGGGCGGTTGGGAGCCGTGTGCTGGAACTTTTGAAAATCCGGGGGTTACCGCTCCTGGTAATTGAGGAATCCGATATCAAGGTCGAGCGTTTGCGCGGTGAAGGTGTCGAGGTCATCTTGGGCAATGCAGCCGATCCTAATGTATTGGCCGCAGCCAACCTGGAAGCGGCGAGGCAACTGGTGGTAGCAATTCCACAGGCGTTTGAGGCGGGGCAAGTGGTAAAGCAGGCGCGGACAACAAATCCGCGTTTAGAGATTCTGTCGCGGGCCTATTCCGACGTGGAGACCGAACGGCTGCAAGAGCTTGGCGCGGATATTGTGGTGACCGGCGTGCGAGAGGTGGCCAATGCCATGGCTCGTTATCTGGCCTCGGGCGAAGTGCCGCCGGTTTTTGAAGCGGAAGTGGTGGAGGACGGTGCCAGCATCTGAGTTTACGTCCTAGCTCCGTGGTTGGAAGCGGTGTTCCCGCCACAAACGGCGCTCGGAAGCCAACGCGAGACACAGAAGTGTCAATCCGATGGACCCGATCAGATTCAGGGCGGTCAGGGACAGTCCAAAGATCGTCCACGGCACGTCGTCGCACCGAACAACAGGTTTTGTCGAGAGAGCAGAGTGCATGTCGGCGAGGCTTATGGATGCGGTTTCGCCAGTGCAGCCTTCCGTGCCGGCCCACCATGCTTGTTCGACACCCAAGTGATAACCCGCTAATCCGGCTCCGAGGGCAAAGATCAGTGCCGAGATCAGGACCACGCTGCGTCGCCGCGATGGTGGCAAGGGCATGGCTATGCCGAACAGTCCGAGTCCTGTCGTTACGGCATAGGGGATGCGCTGATACGTGCACAGGATGCAAGGCTCGACGCCAAAGCCGTGTTCCAGAACCAGCGCGGTTCCCAGAACCGCGAGGCTGGTCAGGGCAATGAACAAGCAGATGCGGGCGTCAATTGGGCGGGACATAGGAATAAAGCGGCTTTTTCGGTTACAGGATCTCAGGTCGCCAAATACTTAAGGGCGATGAAGCCGCCGATCAATAGCACGAAGAACGCGGTGGCGAGCTTGCCCAGGTGTGTTTCAATGGTGGCGCGGATCGGTTCTCCGAATCTCCACAATAGTCCAGCGACCAGGAAGAACCGTAACCCTCGGGAGAGGACGGAGGCAATGGCAAAGATAAAGACGTTCAGTCCGGTCATGCCGCTGGCGATGGTGATGACCTTATAAGGGAAGGGCGTGATGCCCGCGCCAAAGACGATCCATGCTCCCCATTGATTGTACAAGGCTTGGAAGGTTTCGAACTTTTGCAGGTAGCCATAGAACGCTAGGATCGGTTGCGCCACCTGATCGAACAGGAACAGGCCGATGGCATATCCGGCAAATCCACCCAGAACACTGGCGATGGTGCACATGACGGCGATCCGCCAGGCTTTGGCGCGTGCAGCCAGAACCATGGGGATAATCAAGATGTCGGGCGGGATCGGGAAGATCGAGCTTTCGACGAAGGCGACAATGGCCAGTGTCCACATGGCGTGCGGCGTTGTGGCTTGCGCCATGGTTGCGTTGTAAAGGCGTCTCAGCATGATCCGGTCCACGGTCAAAGGGATGTGCTCGTGTGTAGCAGGCGATCTGCGGTGCCGCAACAGGATCAGAAGAGGACCCGGCGGATCATGTTCAAGCCGGTGGTCAGCAGCATGATACCGACTAAGGTCATGAAGAGATGTTGCGGAATGCGGTCACGCAGGCGTTTGCCAAGGTTCATGGCGACGCCGACGGCCAACCACCCGGCGGCGGATATGGCCAGGACCGACGGTGGCGCGAAGCCGGTCAGGGCCAGCCCCACGAACAGCGGCAGTTGGCCTAAGAAAAACAGCACGCCCATGATGTGGATGAAGGCGGTTTTTTCCAGATTCAAGGTCATCAAATAGGGCACCAAGGTGGGGGCGAGAAAACTGCTCATGCCTCCGATTACCCCGGAAATCGCCCCAACAATCGGGCGTAAGCGGCGGTCGATGCCGGAGGGCAGGGTGGGACGCCATCCGGCTAAGGTGGAAACAGCGAAAAGGCTGACCAATCCACCGAGAATCAGTGCCGCCTGGGTCATCGGGATCGAGGTGATCACCATGGTTCCGGCGACACTGCCCAACAGCAGGGGGATGGTCAATCTACGGTACGCTACGGTGGTTTGGATGATGTTTCCGGTGCTGTGAGCTTGCAGGATATTTGCGCCGAGATTTGGCAGCATTATGGTGGCGATTGCGGTGCGTGGGTCGAGGACAGTGGAGAGAATCGGCACTGCAATCATCGGTAGGCCCATGCCGACGGTACCCTTGACCAAACCGCCGAGGGCAAAGGCAAAGGCGAGTGTGGCGAAGTCGGCAAGACTCAGAGCATTGATGTCGAAGGCCATGGCGTGGTTTCCAAATCGCGGATCAAGGCATCCAGCAAACGCACGCCAAAGCCGCGTGGTCCGGCGCGTTCACGGGCGGTGTCTTTTGGGGCATCGGCCACGCCCGCGATGTCCAGGTGGGCCCATGGGGTATCCCCGGCGAATCGGGACAGAAATCCTGCGGCATGCAGGGCATCCGGAGCTACCCCCCAAGCACAGTTTTTCAGATCGGCGATGTCAGATTTCAGGGCCTCGTCAAGGCTGGATTCCGAGGGCAAGGGCAAACGCCACAGGGCTTCGCCGCTGGTTTGTGCGGCGCATTCCAGGCGGGTTGCGGCGTCGTCTTGGTTGGCGAACAGGCCGCCGTGCCATGCCCCCAGGGTTCGCGCTACGGCTCCCGTCAAGGTGGCGAGATCGACCATCAGGAAGGGGGCAAACGCATTACGGGCATGAGCCAGAGCATCGGCCAGGACCAAGCGCCCCTCGGCATCGGTGTCGACGATTTCGACACTGGAGCCGTCGCATGCCATCACCACGTCGCCGGGTCGGGCAGCGCGTCCACTGACAGCGTTTTCTGCGACGGCCAGCAGGCCGACGATATGCATGGGGGAGCGGCGTGTTGCTGCGGCGCGGAGTGCGCCCAAGACCGCAGCGGCACCGCCCATGTCACCTTTCATGTCTTCCATGTGTTCGGCGGGTTTTAGAGAAATGCCGCCGGTGTCAAAGGTGATCCCTTTGCCAATCAGCGCCAAGGGCGCGGCGGTTTCATCGCTACCCGGCCAGTCCAGGATGATCAGGCGTGGCGGTTGGCTGGCACCGTGTCCCACGGACAACAGTAAGTTCATCCCCTGTGCGGCAAGCGCGGTAGCATCCAAAGTGGTGACTCGAACGCCCAAAGGAATCAAAGTTTCGGCTTCGGCTTGTAGGGCTGCGGGTGTCAGGTGGTTGGCCGGGGTGTCGATCAGGTGACGTGCCCAGATCGTGGCGCGTGTGGCGGGTTCGCGCTCGGTCCATGCGTTGGTGGCCCGTGTCGGGTTGGTGGTGATGATGACGACCTCTTCCGGGCAGGCGGTGGCGTCATCAAACGGGGTGTCGTGACGGCTTTTGTGGCACAGGCGCGGTTCGGCCCGCAGGACCAAGCCGGAAGCCAGAGCGGCGGCGATGCCGGGAAACAGGTCGGCATCAATGAAGACTCGGCGGATGCCAGGGCGAATGATGGCCGCGCCGATGTGCTGCCCTAGGCGTTCGGCGGCACTTTCGGTTAAGGCTGCGACAGAGGGCAGCTCCGTCGCGCCGGTCCAGCCGCAGATGCTTGCTGTGGACGGGGATAGGGTGCAAACATCACCGCTGGTTAACGTCTGCATGAGCCCCATGGGGCGGGCAAGACTGCCGCGAGGCGAAGGATTGGATGTGCGGTGCCCGGTGATCCAAGCGTCCGCCGCGCCAAGGGGGGTGTTTCCCCAAGGCGCGGTGTTGTCGCGGTCGGCAAAGCAAATCCGGATCATGTGCGGATTACTTTCCTGTCTTTTTGGGTGTGGTTTTCTTCTCTGTCACTGGGTGTAACGGAGTCTCGTAGGTGTTGGCGATCAGGCGTTCCAGCAAGCGTACGCCGAAGCCGGATGCGCCTTTTGGGGCGGTGGCAAGGGCCTTTTTCGACCACGAAACGCCGGCGATATCCAGATGTGCCCAGATGGTGCCGTCCTTGACAAAACGCTTCAAGAATTGTGCGGCGGTGATCGAACCGGCTTCGCGTCCGCCGGTGTTTTTCATGTCCGCGATATCGGATTTGATTTGTTCGTCATAAGCTTCGCCCATGGGCAGACGCCACAGCGGCTCACCGACTTCGGTTCCTGCCTCGGTCAAGGCTTTGCACAGGCCATCGTCATTGGAGAACAGACCAGCGTGCTCGCTCCCCAAGGCGATGACAATGGCCCCGGTCAGGGTCGCGAGGTCGATCACCGCCTTTGGCTTGAAGACCTCTTGCGCGTACCACAGAGCATCGGCAAGGACCAAGCGGCCTTCTGCGTCGGTGTTGATGACTTCGATGGTTTGGCCGGACATTGACGTTACCACGTCGCCAGGGCGCTGTGCGGTGCCTGACGGCATGTTTTCCACCAAGCCGAGGATACCCACTACGTTGACACGCGCCTTGCGCCGCGCCAGGATTTGCATCAGGCCGGTGGTCACTGCTGCGCCGCTCATGTCGGTCTTCATTTCTTCCATGCCCGCAGCGGGTTTAATGGAAATTCCGCCGGAGTCGAAGCACACACCCTTGCCGACAATGGCGATGGGGGCTTCATCTTTCGGGCCACCCTGCCAGCTCATTACGACAAGGTGGGAATCGTGTTCGGAACCTTGGCCGACCCCCAACAATGCGCCCATGCCCAATTTGTGCATGTCTTTCTCGGTGAGAATTTCGACGGTGACGCCGTCTTTCTCTAATCCCTTGGCGACTTTTGCAAACAGTGATGGAGAGAGCACATTGGCGGGCTCGGACACCAAGTCGCGGGTCAGACCGACGCCATCGGCGATGAACGACAGCGGCAGGAAGGCGGTCTTGGCGGCGGCGGCATCGTCCAGGCAAAGGGTAATGCTGGCAATTGCGGGTTTGTCTTCGGGCTTTTGCTTGGTGCGGTAGATGTCAAAGCGATAGGACTTTAACGCGGCGCCTAAGGCGGCGTGAGCGGCCAGTGTCGCTGATGAGACGGGGGTTTCGGACAAAACATCAATGGCGATGGTCAATTCCGTGCTGCGGCCTTTTTCTGCCGCGCTCATTGCTGAGGCACCAAAGGATTCCATGCGGCGCGGCGTGACATCACAGGCCTTGCCAAGACCAACCAAAATTACGCGGTCAACGGCAAGGCCCGAGGGGGCGATGATGTCCAGCGTTTGGTCCGCCTTACCGGAAAAGCGCGATGCTTTGATGGCGCGGGTGAGCGCACCGCACGTGGCGTCGTCGGCTTCCTTCGCGCTGGGGGTTAGAATGCCGGTTTCCAGGACGCCGACGGCAAGGCACCCGGCTTTGGGTAGTCCGGGTTTGGCGAATGCGACTTTCATGCGAGAGATTCCTCAAAGGTCAGATGTGGGCGCGATGGCGCTCCAAAAGGATGATGGTTTCGATATTGCCTGGAATTTAACGGCTTGCAAGGGATGTGCACATCTTTTCAAGACGAACCGTGGTGAAGAAGGACGTCGATGGGCCAGCGTTTGCGCCCCCATGTGCCCTTGGGGCCGTCGAAAATGCCGGGAATTTGGGTGCCGCAGTGGGCGCAAAGGCCGGTGTTGTCCAAGGCATACGCCTTGATTTCGTACCAGTCACGGCGGATTACGGCGGTGTTGCAGACAGGGCAAAAGGTGGTGCCGCCCTCGGTGTCGTGGACGTTGCCAGTATAAACGAAGCGTAATCCTTGCGCCAAAGCAAGATGTCGTGCGCGGACAAGGGTTGCAGATGGGGTCGGGGGCAGGTGGGTCATCTTGTGGGTGGGGTGAAAGGCGGTAAAGTGCAGAGGAACATTGGGGGATAATGCCGTTGCAATCCAATGTGACAGGGCGATGATGTCGGCATCACTGTCGTTGAGTCCTGGGATCAGTAGAGTGGTGATTTCCAGCCACGTTTGGGTTTCGTGGACGATATAGGCGAGGGCGGCCTTGACTGGGGCCAAGGCCCCGCCACATGTGGATCGGTAAAATGTTTCCGTGAAGCCCTTGAGGTCAACGTTCACAGCGTCGAAGGCGGGAAAGAATGCCGCAGCCGCGTTTTCCGTGATGTAGCCTGCCGTTACCGCCACGGTACGGAGTCCCCGGTCATGACATGCTGCGGCGACGTCCAGCACATATTCCAGGGTAATGATGGGTTCGTTATAGGTGGCGGCGACGGCGTGGCAACCGGTTCGCAGGGCTGCTTCGGCGATGTCCTCAGGCGCGATGGGCGGGCCGAGACGTGTGGCGTCATGGGTGTGGGAAATGTCCCAGTTTTGACAATAGGCGCAGGTCAGATTGCAGCCTGTCGTGCCGAAAGACAGAATGGGTGTGCCGGGAAGGAAATGGTTGAGCGGCTTTTTTTCCACCGGGTCAATGCAAAATCCGCTGGATCGTCCCTCGGCGACCAGAACCATTTGACCGTCACGATTGGCGCGAGCAAAGCAACGGCCATTTTGTCCGGGGTGCAGACGGCAGGCACGCGGACAAATATCACAGACGATAATGCCTGGGGTCTCCGTGGAATGCCAATGTCGTGCTGCGGACATGTTTCCCTCTTGCGGCACAGAATGCTACATTTATAAATCTGAACAAAGTGTATAGCCGTTTGTTTCCCTTGGGAACCGGCGGTCATAGCCCCGATGGGGGCGAGAAAGTACGGAGGATGTGTCTGGGAATGAACGAAAATCCGATGCGGGTTCGCCCCGCCGCTGTCGCGGGCATGTTCTATCCCGAGGATCCCGATGGTTTGCGCCAGGAGGTGGCCGAGTATTTGTCCGGTGCGAAAACGGATATTGCGGAGGTTCCCAAGGCATTGATCGTGCCGCATGCGGGGTATCGTTTCTCTGCGCCGGTCGCGGCGGAAGCCTATGCTTTGTTGGTCGCGGGGCGTGGAAAAATCCGTCGCGTTGTGTTGATTGGGCCGACTCACCGTGTTGCTGTGGCGGGATTTGCGCTCAGCAATGCGGAAGTCTTTGAGACTCCGCTGGGGCCTGTGGCGGTGGATGTGGATGCCGTAGCGCGGCTGGCGGAGCGCTCCGACGCGGTGCGTATGGACTTGGCGCACGCTCAAGAACATTGCTTGGAAGTGCAATTGCCGTTCTTGAAAGAAGCTCTTGGGGATATCGAAATCGTGCCGGTTCTGGCTGGTCAGGTTGCGCCCGAGGCGGTGGCCGACCTTTTGAATGATCTGTGGGGGGGGCCGGAGACCCTGTTCGTGGTCAGTTCCGATTTGTCGCATTACCTGTCTTATGACGACTGTGTGACGTTGGATGCGGTGACCGCTCAGGCGATTGAATCTTTGACCCCGGAAAAGATCGACCGGCCACAGGCGTGTGGGCGGTTGCCGATTGCCGGCCTGTTGTTGTGTGCAAAGACGCGGGGGCTGACGGTTAAAACCTTGGATGTCCGCAATTCCGGTGATACGGCGGGGCCGCGAGGACAGGTAGTGGGTTATGGCGCCTGGGCATTTTTTGATGGCCCGTTGGAACGTCCTGTTACGGAAACCCATGGCGCTGCACTTTTGGCCTTGGCTGAGGCGTCCATACGTCATGGTTTGGAACACGGTGCGCCTTTGGATATTGATTATGATAATACCCCCCTTGAGATGATTGATCCCGGAGCGACGTTCGTGACATTGCATTCGCGGGGTCGGTTGCGCGGTTGCATCGGTTCGGTGCGTGCGGTACGGACGATTGCCGAGGACGTTGCGGTCAATGCGTATGGCGCGGCGTTTGGCGACTCTCGGTTTCCGCCGTTGGAGGCCGATGAACTGAATGGGTTGGAGATTTCGGTGTCGGTACTGGGCCCCATGGAGCCGATTTCATTTACCGATGAACGTGATTTGGTGGCCAAGTTGGATATTGGTGTTGATGGTTTGGTGATTGCCGATCATGGGCGGCGTGCTTTGTTCTTGCCGCAGGTTTGGGGGCAGGTGCCGGACCCGGCGATGTTCTTGGTGCAGTTGAAACGGAAAGCCGGTCTGTCGTTGGATGAAAGTCCGACCTTGCAGGCGTGGCGTTTCCGGGTCGATGTGGTGGGTCGTGACGCGTTATGACCCAGCCGGTTGCGGCCAGCGCCGAAACCTGCCGTGAGGCGGGTATCCGGTTGAAACGGGGCGAACTGGTCGCTTTTCCCACCGAGACGGTCTATGGCTTGGGCGGCAATGCGTGCGAGTCCCAGGCCGTTGCTGCGATCTTTGCGGCGAAGGGACGGCCTGCGTTCAATCCCTTGATTGTTCATGTTGCCGATCTTGCTATGGCTCAGACGCTGACCGTGTTTTCCGATGCGGCGCGGGTTCTGGCCGCCCGGTTTTGGCCGGGGCCATTGACCCTTGTCTTGCCGCGACGGGAGGCGACGGGGCTCTCCGATTTGGTTTCCGCTGGGTTGCCGTCGGTGGCCATTCGCATGCCAGCCCATCCGGTGGCGCGGGCGATACTGTTGGCAGCGGGATGTCCGGTAGCGGCACCGTCGGCCAATCCTTCGGGGCGGATCAGCCCGACATCTGCGGCGCATGTGGCAGATGGTTTGGGGAATCGCGTGGCGATGATCGTTGACGGCGGGCCTTGCGCGGTTGGCGTGGAAAGCACGGTGCTGGATCTGTCTGGCGACTCGCCCCGCGTTCTGCGCCCCGGCGGGGTGACGGCGGACGAGATTGCGGCGGTCCTTGGGTGTCCTGTGGATTATGCGCCCGCCCCTGTGTCTGGGGGGGCGTTGCTGTCACCTGGATTGATGACCAGTCATTATGCTCCAGGTTTGCCCGTGCGGCTGAACGCTGTGGAGGCGGCTCCGGGAGAAGCTCTGTTGGGGTTTGGAGCCGTGCCTGGAGCAACGCTGAACTTAAGCCCCAATGGCGATACCACGGAGGCGGCAGCCAATCTCTTTGCCATGCTTCGGGCGTTGGATACGTGCGCGTATCGTGGTATTGCGGTGTCTCCGATTCCCGTTGCTGGTCTGGGAATCGCCATCAACGACCGCCTGATGCGCGCGGCGGCGCCGCGACCGGACGGCCAAGGCTGACAGATCGTTTTTCGAGGTTACCGATGAGACAGGCCGCTCTCTTGGAGGCGCTAAAGTCCATTGTTGGTGAGGCATTTGTCATCACAAATGCGGCCGACATGGAGACGTATATGAACGAGGAACGTGGTCTTTTCCATGGCACCGCTTTGGCGGTGGTCAGACCGGCCTCGACGATTGAAGTTGCTGAGGTGGTTAAGGCCTGCGTTTCGGCGTGGGTTGCCATTGTGCCGCAGGGGGGCAACACGGGTCTGGTCGGCGGCGCGGTGGCAGATGGTCAGGTGATTCTGTCCATGGGCCGGATGAACCGTATTCGCGCCGTGAATCCGGAAGGCTTCACGATGACGGTGGAGGCGGGGTGTATCCTGGAGGACATCCGGAATGCGGCGGAAGCCGAGGATCGGTTGTTTCCGTTGAGTCTGGGGGCACAGGGCAGTTGCCAAATTGGCGGCAATATCGCGACCAATGTTGGTGGCATCAACACACTGCGCTATGGCACGGCCCGCGACAACGTTCTTGGCCTTGAAGTGGTTCTGCCCGATGGCCGTGTTTGGAATGGCCTGCGTGCGTTGACCAAGGACAACACCGGGTACTCGCTGCGTAATTTATTTGTTGGTTCGGAAGGTACGTTGGGCATTGTCACCGCTGCTGTTCTGAAGCTGTATCCGAAGCCGGTGGCCATGGAAACCGCCTTCTGCGGACTGCCTGATTTGGATGCCGTGCTGCCCCTCTTGGAGCGTGCGCGGCGTGCCAGCGGAGATCAGGTTTCGGCCTTTGAAGTGATTTGCCGCACGGGTGTTGAGATGTCGACGACGTATTTGGAAGGGGTTTCCGATCCCTTAGAATCGCCGCATCCGTGGTATGCTCTGGTGGAGTTCTCCTCGGCCAATAGTGACGATCCGTTACGCGAAACCTTTGAACGGTTTCTGGAGGGCGCGTTCGAGGAAGGCATTATTGTCGATGCGGTGATTGCGGAAAGTTTGGAGCAACGCCGCATGTTGTGGCGCATCCGCGAGGAACTGCCCGAGGCGCAGAAGTATGAAGGCGGCTCTATCAAGCATGATGTTTCGGTGCCGGTGCGCTCCATTCCCGAATTTATTCGCCGTGCATCGGAAGCGGTGGTGGCGGTGGTGCCCGGCGCACGCCCGGTGCCGTTCGGTCATGCCGGGGATGGCAACATCCATTTCAATGTTTCGCAGCCGGTCGGTATGGACACCAACGCTTATCTGGCGCAGTGGCATGTCATGAGCAAGGTCGTTTACGACATTGTGGATGAATTGGGCGGGTCATTTTCGGCCGAGCATGGTGTTGGCCGTTTGAAGGTCGAATACCTTGCACGTTATCGTTCGGACGTGGAACTGGACCTGATGCGCCGCATCAAGGCGGCCTTCGACCCCAAGGGAACCATGAATCCCGGCGTTTTCTTCGGCTGATATGGGTGGTGAGAGGCGCATACATGGGGAACGATGGTCCCGTGCCGGAAAGTCGCGTTTGGTGCGGGACTACATCACGATTATAGGGGCGCTGTTTCCACTCTCTTCGGGGCGTGTTGGGTTGATCGCGGCCTGGACGCCTTCACGCAATGCCAAGGCGACGGCCTGCGTGCGGTTGGTTGCGCCGATTTTGCGAAAGACGTTACGTAAGTGTGATTTGATGGTGATTTCGGTTAGTCCGAGGATCTTTGCGATTTCCTTGTTGGAGGCACCGCCCACCAATTGCGTCAAAATCTCGTACTCACGGCGGGTCAATGCCGATAGGGGGGAACGGTCGCGCGGTGTTGTGGTTGTTCCATCCGAGGACGGCATGGTCTGTGTGGACTCGTTGGCTAGAATGTCCGAAGGGTAATAAGGAACTCCGCATAGGATTAAGCGAAGTGCGTGCATCATAGCGGTCCCATTTAGGGATTTTGGCAAGTACCCCGAGACGCCCAGGCGCATGGTCTCCAGGACATCGGCGCGGTTAACCCATCCTGTGACAATGACGATTCGCGCATCGGGAAAGGCGCGTCGCAAGCGAAGGACGCCATCGGTGCCATCCATGCCCGGCATACGTAAATCCAAAAGCACGAGGTCGGGTTTTTCGGCGGCGATGGTTTCGTGAGTTGAAGGATAATCACAAGACTCGAGTATATCGACGTCTTCGCTTATCTTTGACACGAAAGGTTTCAGTCCATCCCTCAGCAGCGCATGATCGTCGGCGATCAAGACTTTCATCACGCGTTCTCCTTGTTGGTTGGTGCGCGAATTGCGCGTCGGGGCGGCAGACTTTCGTAAATTCAGAATGATACCTAAGTCGAGTTTGAGCAAGTCCCTGCTTTTATGCGGTGATGCTGTTTTCTTTTCAATTGTGTCTTTGATAAAGGTTTATGCGAGAGCGTGTAGTGTTTCCGCAAGTTCTCGCAGGCTTAGAGGTTTACGCAGAATAGCGTCAACGCCATTTTCCAGTTTGGCTAAGGCGTTTCTGTCACGCAAAGGTTGGCCGGTGACGACGATCAGTCCGATGTGAGGATATTCTGTCGCCGCTTCGGCAATCAGCTGAAAGCCGTTGCCATTGGGCATTTGCAGGTCGGTAATCAGAATATCGATATGGGTCTTGGACAAAAGATCTCGTGCTTCATTCCCGCTGGCGGCGGTGGACACCGTGTGGCCAGATTTTCTCAAAAAAGCGGCAATTTCTTGGGTTGCCAGAGGCTCATCATCGACGACCAGAATCGCCATTGCGGGTATTGCTGGGGGAGGATGCAATGGCAGCGGCTTTGTCAGAGAAATGGCGGTGGGGGCTTCTTCGGTGAGGGGCTCCAGGCAGACGGGAAGGACAATATGGAAAAGGCAGCCGCCTTCGGGGTGGTTCTCTGCCTTGATTCGCCCCCCCATGTCGGAGATCAGTCCCAAGCTGATGGACAGCCCCAGTCCGGTCCCCGCGCCTTCGGTTTTGCGGGTGAAAAAAGGATTGAATAGGTGGGGGATGTCCTCGGGTGGAATCCCGGTGCCGGTGTCTGTGATGTCCAAACCGACCATCCGTGTTCCATCATGTGCGGATATGAACCCCGCTCTGATGGTGATTTCGTCCGGCTTGTCCGTGTCCAGGGCGCGGCGTTCGACAATGGCATCAATGGCGTTGCGTAATACGTTGATGAGGACCTGTTCAGCCTGTCGCGCATGGCCCAGAACCGGTAGAGGCTCGCTGGGCATGTGGCAGTGGACTGTGATGTTCAAGGTGGCACACTGGGGGAGCAAAAGGCAGAGGGCTGACTTGACCGCATGGCGGATGTCAAAGCAGCGGCAAGGGCCAGCATCGCGGCGGCTGAACCCCTGCATGTGATCAATGGTCTCGCGTAGGCTGTCGGATTGCGTGCCGATGGTTTCGAATTTTGTGCGGATTGCCGCCGTGTCACCGTCTTCAAGCGACAACAAGGCACTTTCTGCAGAGAGCCGGATGACGTTTAACGGTTGGCTGATTTCGTGTGCAAGAGAAGCGGACATCTCTCCCAAAAGGGCGAGTTTTGATGCATGCCGCAAGGCGTCTTCCATGTGCAGCCGATCCGTGATGTCTTCAACGATCATCAGGAACCCGTCCCCCATGCGAGACAAGACCAAACGGGCGTGGCCCGGATATCCGCTATCGCGTTTCAGGAGACTTGTGCCATCAATGGTGCGGGTCTCGGGGGTGCGTTTGAGGTTCGCCATCATTTCCGAGACCGAAGGGGTGGCGTCAGGCAACCAGAAGCTGGCGGTTTCATCTTCGCCGAATCCTTCGCCAACGCAGGCCCGAAACGCGGGGTTGGCGGACAGAATACGGCCCGTTGCATCCAGTGTGAGGATTCCAAAGGGTGTGTTTTCAATGATACCACGAAAGCGGGCTTCGCTTTCGCGTAGGCGTTCGCTGGCGCGGCGCAAGTCGGTGACATCAGTGATGATCGCGAAATGGCCCGATGCGCCACCGTCGGCCATGCGTAGCGGTGCGGCGGAGATCAGTGCGAAACGCACCGTATCGTCAGCACATAACAAGGAGAATTCGATCGTGCGTGGTGTCGTGGCGGAGAACAAAGCGCGGAGGTTTTCTTGATCCTTGGGATCGGTTAGGGATTCTGCGGTGCGCCCCAAAAGAGCCATGTCATTGCTGCCGTACCAGGATAGAAACCGAGAATT
>JAFGWD010000022.1 GCA_016937315.1 Rhodospirillaceae bacterium | reverse complement strand
CCGCGAGTGTGGCGCGTGCGCTTTCCACCAGGATATGCATGGATTTGACGCCGGCCGAGCGGTCGAGGGCGATCATTTCGGTCTTACGCATATGCCACCCTACGAAGGGGATGTTCAAAAGCTCTCGCTTCAGAACGTACACGGCGTCGGGCAGAATTCGGTCGAAAAACAGTGTATCCCACGCCGACTGGTGCTTGACCGCCAGAATCACGGGACCTTTGGGAAGGTGCTCAAGCCCGCGTACTTCATACCGAATACCCGCGATCCAGCGTGCCAGGAAGATCAGCCCACCGGACCAAAATCGTTTGCCTTCGACCATGAACGCACGCGGTAGGGGTAAAAACACCACCAGTCCGACGGAGACGACGAGGGTCCACAGCACGTAGGCGATATTGAACAGGATGGAACGAATTCGCATGGCTTCACAGTCATTCCTCGGGAGTCAAACCGAACATATGGATAAGGTTGGCCGCCAGGAATTTGGAGTACTCGCGGGCCAAGAGCAATAGCGTTCCTGGGTATTTCCACCATTGTCCCTGCTTGACCGCATCGGGGAAAACCGGATGGGAGATGATACGTACCCCCGGCATGGTACGTTGAAGCTCCAGAAGGCTGCGGTTCATGTGGTAGGCTGCGGTAACCAGACGGATGGAGCGCACGCCTTCTTGCCGGCACCAGTCAGCTGTCTCTTGGGCGTTCTGGATGGTGTTGGTGGCCGTATGACCCAAGACAATGCGATGGCGCAGGTCGGCGGGGTAATCGGCCAGTCCCAATTGTTCCAACAGACGGTCAGTGGACAGAGATTCGGCGACTCCGGAAATCAGCAGACGTCCGGCATAGTCTTCGCGCAGCAGGCGTAATCCGGTGGCCAGTCGGTCGCTGCCGCCTGTTAAAACAACAATGGCATCGGTTCGCGTCCGGTTGTCGGTGACGTCGCTGGGCAGAGTTGCGATAAACCGCACCAGTCCGAGAGCCCAGAGCCCCAGAGCAATTAAGATGGCGGCCAGTACGGCGTGCATGGGGCGCTTCATAGCATCCTTGAGAGAGTTTTAAGCACGGTGAGGAACGCAGCGGCCATGGCCAGCAGGGCCGCAGTCATGGGAACTGTGGCGAGGATCATCCAGTGTGCTGAGGAAAATCCGATTTCTGCCAGTAGGCCGCCTTCCAAGGTTTTTGCCATGGTGCCAAGGCCAAGAAGCACCGGTATGGCGAGGCCAAAGCCGATAATCGCCCCTTGCCCGCCAAGCCAAAGCGCACGCAAGGCGTACTGTCTACCGATATAGCCGTCACGCGCTCCGACCAAGTGCAAGATTTCGATGCTTTGGCGGTGGATGGCAAGACCCGCACGGGTTGCGAAAATCACGGCAGCGGCGGCGGCCAATGTGACCAAGGTCATGACCGCTTTGGCCAGCATTTCCAGTCCATCGGCAAGGCTGATGACGCGGGCCAACCATATCCGGTGATCGTCCACCGAGGCGCCGGGGACGGCTTTTTTCAAACGTGCCGATAACGCGGTCAGGTTGGGCGGTTGGGTTTCGCTGATGGTGACATCAATCAATTGAGGCAGGGGGAGATCGGCAATCAGGTCGGTGCTGCCGAGCCACGGTTCGATCAGCGCCGCCAGTTCTTGTGGCAGAAGAGCGCGGGCTCGAATTACCCCTGGGGTTTCTTCCAGAATCCGAATCGTTTTTTCGATGCGCTGCGTTGCTCTTTTTGCGCGTGGGTCGGAGTCCTCAGGGATGATCTGTACCGTCAGCGTGCCTTTGATGTCCCGATTCCACCGGGACAACAGGTTGTCCAGAACCAAGGCCCCGGACAGAGCCAATGTGGCGAGAAAAACCATCATTGCAATCATCGCCGGCAGGAAAGCGGTGGTGGTATCGTGGTCGAAAGGTAAATCGGAACGTCGGCGCAGCATCAGGGGTTCGCCTCTGTTGACGGTTCGTTGGGGGGCATGGCCCCCAGCACGGTCAACCCACCATCTTGTAAATGCAGGCGGGGGAAGCCAAAGCGGCGGATTAAGGGTTCGTTATGGGTGGCGATGACAATCGTAGTGCCCAGGCGGTTGAGTTCGATGAACAGGTGCATCAAGCGTTGCGCGATGCGGTCATCGACGTTGCCGGTGGGTTCATCGGCCAGCAAGAGATCCGGGCGATTGATCACCGCACGGGCAATGGCAATGCGCTGTTTTTCTCCGCCGGACAGAAACGGAGGTTTGATTTTCAAGGCTGAGCCTAAGCCGACCCAATTCAGCAGTTCTGGGACGTGGCGGGCGATTTCGGCTTCCTTGATGCCCGCAACGCGTAAGGGCAGGGCGACATTGTCCAGTGTGGTCAAGTGGTCCAGCAGGCGGAAATCCTGGAATACCACGCCAATACGGCGGCGGATTCGGGGTAACATGGTATGAGACATACGGGTGGCATCAATGCCGAACATCTCGATGCGGCCTCGTGTTGGACGCCGCGCCAAGTACATCAGGCTCAACAACGACGACTTTCCCGCCCCACTGTCTCCGGTCAGAAAATGGAAAGATGAGGGGGCAAGGGTGAGCGAAATATCCCGCAGGATTTCGCTCTCTTGGCCATAACGCAAGCCAACGTTGTCGAATCGCATAATTGCCGATTCGGTGGGGGTGTTGCGTCTAAACAGGGTATGTTCCGCTCTCATAGTGTTCACAATGGCACGGCGTGGGGGGTACGGTCCAGCCTTGGGCGAGGTCTTGTGCGTGGGAATGCTTGAGTTCCGTGCAACTCTCTCATATAACTGAAAAACCGTAGTCCGGCCAATTGCTAAAGAAAGTATGGCGGCATGATCATCTCCTGCCCCGAGTGCGCGACCAAATTTTCAATCGCCGATGCGGTCCTGGGGGAACGTGGGCGTAAGGTGCGTTGCTTCAAGTGTGGACATGCGTGGCATCAAATGCCCGAGGCCGCCGCACCGAATATGCCGCCTCCGCTTGCTGTTGAGCCGATGGAGACTCCGGCCGAAACGCCTCCCGTCCGGCGTCCGGCGCAGCAGCCGCTGATGCCACCAACCCCGACGGTTGATACATCTCGCGTACCTTTGGAATCCGATCCGATTGGCGGTGTTGATCGTATTCCGACGCCGCGTAGGGATGCTGGGCCGTTTCCCATGGACAGCGAAACCGATGATGCTGTGGCGGATACGGCCAAGGACTTTGACATTCCTAACATTGTGCCGCCCGACGATCTGTCGGCGTTGTCCGCGACGCGGAGCATTGATGACGGTCCCTCTGGGAATACCGTCGATGTGGATGCGTTGTTGGACGCGCGGGCTGAGGATATTCCAAAGGTTTTTGCCAATCGCATTCAGGCGGAAGAGAAGAAAAGTGTCTGGGGCCTGCTGGTTTTCTTAATTTTGCTTCTGGGCGGCATTGGCGCGGGATTGTGGTTTGCCCGTTTACAGATTGTGCAGCGCTTTCCTGGGGCGGCTCCCTTGTATAAAGCCATTGGTGTCCCGATGGAGATTCTTGGCGACAGCTTGGAATTCCGGGGGGTGACCTCGGAGATGGTCAAGGAAGGTAAGCTGTCCGTTCTTTTGGTGCGGGGCGTTATCGCCAATGTGGCGAGCACGGACCGCCCGGTTCCGTTGCTGCGTTTGGTGTTGTTGGATACTGGCGATGGCGTCATTCAGGAGTCGTATGCCAAGCCGCGCAAGGATGCGCTGTCCGGTGGCGCACAGATTGGCTTCCAGATTCGCATGGAAGATCCGTCGGCTGCTGCGGTGCGTTACGAAGTGACTTTTGCCGAAGCCCCGGTGCAGAAGCCGGTGGCTCCCGCCTCACCTCAGGCTGCGGTTTCTCCTCTTGCGACGCCGGTGGCTCCGCCTCCTGGTGGGACGACCCAATAGCCAACAGAAAAAGGCCAGAGATTTCCCTGGCCTTTTCTTTTTTGCCCCGGCTCAGAACCAGTTGGGCAAAGTCTCCAATGCGGTCATTTCGTCGTAAGAGGGACGTCGGCGGGTGACGCAGCTTTGACTGCCGTTGACCAGGACCTCGGGCACCAAGGGTCGTCCGTTGTAGGTTGACGACATCACGGCGCCATAAGCTCCGGCAGAGCCAAACGCAACCAAGTCCCCGGCATGTAAGGGGGGCAAGGACATGTCGCGTGCGAAGGTGTCTCCGGTTTCGCAAATCGGGCCAACCACATCAACGAGACGAGTCTTGGTGTCTGGGGCGGGGGCGACCACCGGAATGACTTCGTGGTGGGCGTTGTACATGGACGGACGGATCAAATCGTTCATTGCAGCATCAACGATGACAAAGGTGCGTGTTTCGGTTTCCTTGACATAAATGACCTTGGATACCAGAACGCCTGCGTTGCCCACCAGCATGCGTCCGGGTTCGAAGGTAAGAGCGCAGCCCAGATCTCCCACGGTTTCACGGACCATGGCGGCGTAGGCGGTGGGAAGCGGCGGCGCGTCATCTGGGGCATAGGGGATACCCAGCCCACCGCCTAGGTCTAAGTGCTCGACTGGGACATGATCGGCACGCAGGATCGCGACCAAGTCACGGACTTTGAGAAAGGCCTGTGTGAAGGGGGCAAGGTCCGTCAATTGCGAGCCAATATGCACGGCGATACCGCGAAATGCGATGCCCGGCAAAGCGTGGGCATGACGGCAGATCTTGGGCGCAGAGGCCCAGGCAATGCCGAATTTGTGTTCGGCGCCGCCGGTGGAAATCTTAGCGTGGGTATGGGAATCAACATCCGGGTTGATGCGGATTGCGACGGGTGCCTTGCGACCCATGCGAACGGCCAGTGCGTTCAGGG
>JAFGWD010000169.1 GCA_016937315.1 Rhodospirillaceae bacterium | reverse complement strand
CCTTACCCAAGCCAGAACGCAGACCGCCGAAGCCGAAGCCGAGGCCATCACGGCAACATCAAGCCGCGACATGGCCGAAGCCGCCCGCGCCGATACCGATGCAGCTCGCTCTGCCGCAACAACGGCGTTTGCCGAAGCCGATGCCGCGCATCGCCGACTGCAAGCCGAGATCGAAGCCCTGGATGCCATTCTTTCCGCTGAAGCCGGACCATCCGGGGCACAACCCGTCCTTGACCGCGTGCGTGCCGAGGTCGGATTTGAAGCCGCCGCAGCCGCCCTTCTGGATCACGGCGCCGATGCTCCAGAAGATGACGCCACCACACAGCCTCCTCGCGCTTGGCGCACCTTTCCACCGCTCATCAACGCGGCCCCACCGCCTGCTGATTTGCCGTCATTGGCGATTCACATAGAGGCTCCAACGGCCTTGCACCGGCGTTTGTCTCTGGCCTTCTTGGTCACCGATGCCGCTGAGGGAGACCGTCTCGCCCCACACCTCTGCCCAGGTCAATGCCTGCTGACGCGCGACGGCGGGCTGTGGCGTTGGGACGGCTTCACGGTTCGCCCCGGCGCACCATCCGCCGCCGCAAAACGCTTGGAACAAGGCAACCGCCTGCGTGCCTTGCAGGTCCATCTGCCTCAACGCCAGCACGACCGGGACGCCGCAATTACCGCCCGCGACACCGCCATTGCCGCCGCAACAACCGCCCAAGATGTGGAACGTGCCGCACGCGAAGCCGCACGCACAGCCGAATCCCGCGCCACACAAGCCCGCAGCGAACGCGAACGCCTGCAACGAGAAACTCTCGACGCAGAAGACCGCCTCAACCGCCTGACCGATTCCCGCTTTGCCTTACTGGCCGAACACGTTGAGGCCGAGGCCGCTCTGTCCGCCATCACGGAAGACCGAGACGACAGGGATCTGCCCGCCATACAGGCTGCCGTCGCCACCACGCGCGATGCCACCGCAGCCGCCCGCGCCAATGCCCTGAACGCACGCGCAGCACGCGACGCCAACTTGCGCGAAACCGAAGCACGCCGGAACCGCCTGACCGCTTTGGAAACCGAAGACCGTGCCTGGACAGAGCGCCAAAAGGCGGCACGCGAATTTCGCGACTCCCTGACGCAACGCCACCGAGACGCGGAAGTCGAGCGTGCGTCCCTGCGTGCACGGCCTCAGGAGATGTCGGATCGTCGCACCCGCCTCACCACCGAGATGGAAGCCGCTGAGCAAGCCCGACGCGCCGCAGACGACAGCCTGGCGATCAAAGATTCTGCCTTGCGTGCGGCCGATGCGCGACAAAAAGAGGCAGACCGCGCCGCCGCAACCGCACGTGAAGACCGAGTCCGCGCCGAAGCCACCCTGGAACGCCGCAGTCAAGCGTGTCATGAAATTGAAGCCCGATGCCGCGAGTATCTGAACTGCACCATGATCAGCCTTGATGCCAGTATCGACCCCCGTTTTGCCGAAATGAGTGCCACAGAGATCATGGAACGTGCCGAGCGCCGCACGGCGGAGCGCGAGCGCTTAGGCCCCGTCAATCTGCGTGCCGAAATCGAAGCCGACGACGTGGGCAAACAAATCGAAGGCCTCATCACTGAACGCACTGATCTGTTGTCCGCAATTGCACGCCTGCGCCAGGGAATCGCCGAGCTTAACCGCGAGGGACAAGCTCGCCTGCAACGCAGTTTTGAAACGGTTAATCAAGCCTTCCAAGAGATTTTCACCACCCTATTTGGCGGCGGACGCGCCTACCTCAGTCTCATTGAAAATGACGACCCCTTGGCCGCCGGATTGGAGATTATGGCGAGTCCTCCAGGCAAACGTCTGCAATTGCTTTCTCTTTTGTCCGGCGGGGAGCAAGCCTTGACCGCCCTTGCCTTGTTATTCGCGGTTTTCCACAGCAATCCAGCCCCGATTTGTATATTGGACGAAGTGGACGCCCCTCTGGACGATGCCAACGTGGACCGCTTTTGCACGCTGTTAACGGAAATGACACGAGACCGCCAAACGCGCTTCCTGGTCATCACACACCACCGCATGACCATGGCCCGCATGGACCGCTTGTTCGGGGTCACAATGGCCGAACGCGGCATCTCTCAACTTGTTTCCGTCGATCTGAAGGTCGCGGAAACCTTCCACGCCCAACCATCATTGGCATGATTTCATTGACTTTTGCCAAAAAAACCACGACACCACCGGAGTGGTTTTCCACCTTGACAGTGCAAGGTGCAAACACTATGGTTCGTGCGCTTTCGTGGCGGAATACCGCCGGTTTTGGGGGATATCGCGGCTTCGCACGTGCGACCGCCCGGTTTAATGTCAGTTGCAATGCTTCCCGTATGGGGTGCTTAGGGGCTGGACAGAGGGGCGCTGGCGCATGGCAACACCGCACGACGACGACACCTCCCGAAAACTGGCTGATCTTTCGTCCCGCGTACGTAAGGCGCGGTTGGAATCCGGTTTGGGGCCGGATAAGATAGGGCCAGCCTCGGGGGGCATACATAGCCTCATGGGGATGGGACTGAGAATTGCCACTGAATTGGTGGTTAGTGTCGGTCTCGGTGGCGTTCTGGGGTGGGCTGCGGACAACCATTGGGACTCCGCACCGTGGGGATTGGTGGTCGGTCTCGGGGTTGGGTTCGCGTCGGGGGTCATGACTGTTTATCGTGTCGTCAAAGGGGCGGAGGCCGTTATGGGTCCCCTTCCCAAAGAACGGACGAGCGCCGGGAAACCGGAAGAAATAGACCCTCCTGAAAACGGGTGAAAACCCGAAGACGGGATGGGGTCGTGGGGTTGCATGTCAAGCCAGTCATCGGTACGTTCGGCGAACCGATGTTAGCGAAGGAAGAACGTTTCGATGTCCATCAATGTCCTCGAACAGTTTAAGATTCAGCCGATCATTCCGATTCACGTCGGCGGCGTCGATATCTCCTTCTCGAATTCTGCGCTCTACATGGTTGCCACTGTCGTGGTCTCGACCGTTTTCCTGTCTGCAGCGATGAGTAAACGTGCCCTCATTCCAGGACGCATGCAGTCTCTCGCTGAGATGGTTTATGAATTTATTGCAGGCATGCTGAAAGAGAACGTCGGTGATGCGGGACGCAAATATTTCCCTCTGATCTTCTCCCTGTTCATGTTCGTGCTGTGCGGCAACGTTTTGGGCCAAACCCCCTACAGCTTCACGTATACCAGCCACATCATCGTCACCGCCGCCCTCGCTCTGGGGGTCATCACCATGGTGACTATCGTCGGCTTCGCCACGCATGGTATTGGCTTTTTGCACACCTTCCTGCCCGGTGGGGCGCCGCCATTGGCTGCTATCATCATCGTGCCGATTGAGGTGTTTTCTTATTTCGCCCGTGCTTTCAGCCTGTCCGTTCGTTTGGCCGCAAACATGCTGGTCGGACACATCATGCTGGCGGTTGTCGCGAGCTTCATCTCTGCTCTTGGATTCCTTGGCATCATCCCGTTTGCTGGCATCGTCGGCCTGGGGGTACTGGAATTGGGGATCTCTTGCTTGCAGGCTTACATTTTCACGGTGTTGAGTTGCATCTATCTGCATGATGCTCTCCACCTGCACTGAGGTCCTTGAGGACTCTCCCGCCACGAACGGCGGCAGAGCCTAAAGGTTGGTTTTTCTTGTCGACTGGAAAAGGAACAGGACTTATGGACGCGCAAGCAGCAAAATACATCGGCGCCGGCATGGCCAACATTGGTCTGGCCGCTGCGGCGATCATGGTTGGCTACATCTGGGTCACGCTGATCCAGACGGTTGGCCGTAACCCCGCCTGCAAACAGAGCGTTGAGCTCTACGGCTGGGTTGGCTTCGCGGTGACGGAAGCTATCGGTCTTTATGCGCTGGTTATCGCCCTGATCACACTGTTCTCCTAAGCCCGGAATCCCTCATCCCCGCCGGTGGAAATCACCTCGGCGGGGGAGGGAGGAACGCCGTTTTTTGCGTTGTCATACCAAGGCGTGGATTTTGTCCTTGGATCGGCAGGCCGATAGAATGGTTTTCCATGAATACCGGCGACTTTGGACACAGGCCCGGGAGCACACCAGCCCATGCCACAGTTTGACCCCACATCTTTTCCGTCTCAGCTCTTCTGGCTGGCCACCACCTTCATTGCACTCTACGTGCTGATGTCGAAGGTTGCCTTACCGCGCATTGGCGACATCCTGGAAGAACGCCAAAAGCGAATTTCCGACGATTTGGATATGGCTGAACGGCTAAAGACGGAAACTGAAGCGGCCATTGCCGTCTATGAAAAAGCCCTGTCCGATGCTCGCGTGACCGCGCAGGCGGAAATTTCTAGGGTCATGGCCGCCAATGCCGCTGAAGCGGCAGAACGTCATCGTGAACTTGAAGATCAGTTGGCAACCAAGATCACGG
>JAFGWD010000168.1 GCA_016937315.1 Rhodospirillaceae bacterium | reverse complement strand
TCACGTTGCGGATGGTTTCCGACTTGGTCGCACCCAAGGCATAGGCTCCGTCACGCATTGCCTGCGGCACGGCATTGATGACATCGTCGGAAATCGACGACACAAAGGGAATGATCATCACCCCCATCACCAAACCGGCAGCCAACGCACTTTCGGACGCTACCGACATCCCCATGCCCTCACCCAAACGGCGAATGAATGGCGCGACGGTCAACGCGGCAAAAAAGCCATAAACCACGGTGGGAATACCCGCCAAAACCTCCAAAAGTGGCTTGGCAACGGCGCGGAACTTGCGGTGTGCATATTCCGACATATAAATCGCCGACATCAAACCAACCGGCACCGCAACGCACATCGAAATCAAGCTGATCAGCAGCGTTCCAGAAAACAGGGGAACCGCCCCAAAAGACCCGGAACTGCCAACTTGATCAGCACGCAATGCCGTTTGCGGGCTCCAATGCAGGCCAAACAAGAAATCAAGCAAGGGCACTTTGGCGAAGAATCGCAAGGACTCGAACAATAACGACAACACAATGCCGATGGTGGTGAGAATGGCAACCAACGAGCTGGCAACCAAAAAAACCGTGATGGCAGACTCTACGCGATTACGCGCACGCAAATCCACGGCAATGCGCCGATACGCGAAGCGTGCGCCCAGAGGAGCCAGAACCAGGCAGAGCACCGTAAGTGCCGCGTTGCCAATGGTGTACAGGCGCCGAAAAGTCTCTGCCGCTTCTTGAATTTCAGGAGCCGGAGCCGCACGCACCACGTCGCCTAAAGCAAGATTGCGGATGTCGTTCCAAATCAGATTGAGATGCGACGTCGGCATAACCGCGTAAGAGTCGGGCAAGCTACCAAGGACGATGGCTTTGACGAAGATCGGCTGAAAAGCGACCCAGGATACCGCCACCAAAAGCGCGGGCAGACCACACCAAAGGGCGACATAAAGACCATGGTAGGTCGGCCGCGAATGCAAACTCGCTTGACGACCCGGCACCACAGAAAGAGCCCGTCCAATGCCAAAACGATACGCAACAATCGAAAGCCCGGACAGAACCAGTAACAAAACACTCAACGGCATCGGCAGGCCTCATCATCGCTAAAAATCGGGCGACGGATCATACATCGTTTTTAGGAAGTCACCGCCGCCCAATAAACAAGGGCGGCGGCGCAGCAACCGGAAACCCGGCTTACTTCTTCACATTGGACGGCAGCGCCTTGCCCGCAGCGGAAACCGCCTTGCGTGCATCTGCCGGCAGGGGGATCAAACCGATCTGCGGCAAGTACCCGTCAGGACCAATCGTAGCTTCCGAAGTAAATTCCGCCACGTATTCCTTAATGCCTGGGATCACGCCAACATGTGCACCCTTAACATAGAAATACAGCGAACGGGACACCGGATACTTCGCCGAAGAGATGTTCTCGAAGGTCGGCACCACGCCGTCGATCTTCGCGCCTTTGATCTTGTCGGCGTTCTGGTCGAGGAAGGAAAAGCCGAAAATACCCAGAGCCTTCGGATTCTCAACCAACTTGTTAACGATCAAAGTGTCGTTCTCACCGGCTTCGATGTAGGCACCGTCTTCACGAACCGACCGACAGGACGCCTTGAAGGCCTTCTTATCAGCCTTCTTCAGCGCCGCCATGAACGGAAAGGACTCACAGCCGTGATCCATCACCAGTTCGGTGAAGGCATCGCGGGTACCAGAGGTCGGCGGCGGACCCAACACTTCAATTTCGTTGGCCGGCAGCGCCTTATTCACGTCTTTCCAGGTCTTGTAGGGGTTGGGGACAAGCTTGTCGCCACCCTTCGGGTCCGGAACCATCTTGGCAAGCGCCAAGTACAGGTCTTTACGAGTAAGGTCGAGAGTCGGACCATTTTTAGCATCGGCCACGACAATGCCGTCAAAACCAATGGTGATCTCGGTGATCTTGGTCACGCCATTCTTGGCACAGGTTGCGACTTCAGAGGCCTTGATCGCACGAGACGCATTGGTGATATCCGGGTGATCAACACCAACACCAGCGCAGAACAGCTTCAACCCGCCGCCGGAACCAGTGGACTCGATCACCGGGGTCTTGAACGAGGTGGTCTTGCCGAACTGTTCGACAACCTTGGAAGCAAACGGAAACACCGTGGACGATCCAACAATACGGATCTGATCACGGGCTTCGGCCACTCCGGCGAAAGCAACCGTCGCAAGGGCGGCGACAGCGAGAGAACGTTTCATCACAGCGAAGGCCTCCGGTATAGAGGGTTTTATCGGATAAAGTGCGAACTGCGGTCCTGGCAAAATCATCTGCCGACCGCACCGACAACCTACTCATGAACGGCGAATCATTTGTGACGGCATGGTTATGGTTTTGTGACAACACGGCCGTCACGCCTCAAATGCCCCCTTGGTGGCAAATATCAAGGCATAGATCTTCGGTTTCTTGTCACAGAGGGCAGGTGTCAGGAACGCACACTCATCCCTAAAAAGGGAAAGGGAAAGGCACAGTCCTAGCCTCTCAAGGCCTGAATGTTCGCAGCATAGTCCGGCGTTGCAAAGACTGCACTGCCCGCCACCAGAACGTTCGCACCCGCCGCAATGCAGGTTTTGGCCGTGCTCGGATTGATGCCGCCATCGACTTCAATTTCAATGGCACGAGAGCCGATCATCGCTTTGATGCGAGCGATTTTTTCAACCTGGCTGGCGATAAACGACTGTCCGCCAAAACCGGGGTTGACGCTCATCACCAGAATCAAATCAACCGCATCCAGAACATAAGCCAGAACACTTTCCGGCGTCGCGGGGTTCAAGGAAACCCCGGCCTTCTTGCCCAGACTTTTGATCACCTGCAACGAACGATCAAGATGACGTGTGGCCTCCGCATGGACGGTCACAATATCGGCTCCGGCCTCAACGAAAGCCGGGATCAGAAAATCCACCGGCTCGATCATCAAGTGCACATCAAAGGGACGCGCCGTATGCCGCCGCAACGCCTTCATCACCGGGGCACCAAAGGTCAAGTTAGGGACGAAATGCCCATCCATGACATCCACATGGATATAATCCGCACCAGCCGCATCCAACGCACGGATTTCTTCGCCCAAACGTGCGAAATCAGCAGACAAAATCGAAGGGGCGATTTTTACGGGCATCGTCACGTTCCGTTTTCCAAACTGACGGGGCGGTCACACAAACCGCCCCGCACCAAATGCTCACAATTGATCAAATGCCGATGATCGGCTCAGACCCCGGAGCCGGGTTCGCCGCCGAACGGATTTTCGGGTCCAACTCGCCAGAGGCATACCGCTTCGCCATGTCAGCCAACGGAATGGCCTTGATCTTAGACGCCCGATTGCACGTTCCAAATGCCTCGTAACGTTCCAAACAAACCTTTTCCATCGCCGTCATCGCAGGCTTCAGATACTTGCGCGGATCGAATTCGGCCTTGTTTTCGGCAAAGACCTTACGGATTTGCCCGGTAATCGCCATCCGGCAATCGGTATCAATGTTGACCTTACGCACGCCATACTTGATGCCTTCGACGATTTCTTCCACCGGCACACCGTAGGTCTGTGGCATTTCCCCGCCATAGGCGTTGATAATGTCCTGCAAATCCTGCGGCACCGAGGACGAACCATGCATCACCAAGTGCGTGCCAGGCAACCGCTCGTTGATCGCCTTGATCACATCCATGGCCAAGATATCACCGGTCGGTTTGCGGGTGAATTTGTACGCCCCATGCGATGTTCCAATCGCCACCGCCAAGGCATCAACCTTGGTCTTCGCGACAAAATCGGCGGCTTGAGTCGGGTCAGTCAAAAGCGCACTGCGCTCCAACTTACCTTCGAACCCGTGGCCATCTTCCTTGTCGCCCTTGCCGGTCTCCAACGACCCTAAGCACCCCAGTTCACCTTCCACGGACACACCAATCAAGTGCGATATATCGGCAACCGACTTGGTGGTCTCAACGTTGTAGAAGTAGGAAGAAGGAGACTTAGCATCCTCCATCAACGAGCCGTCCATCATCACCGAGGAAAAACCCGCAGCAACCGCAGACATACAGGTCGATAAACTGTTGCCATGGTCTTGATGCATGCAAACCGGAATGTCCGGGAACATTTCAACCACGCCCATGATCATATACTTGATCATGGTGTCGCCAGCATAACTGCGAGCCCCACGACTCGCCTGTAAAATCACCGGAGCGTCGGCCTTTTTCGCCGCCGCCATAATCGCAAGAACCTGCTCCATGTTGTTCACATTGAACGCCGGCACGCCATAACCGAACTCCGCCGCGTGATCCAGCAACTGACGCATGGAAATCATAGCCATGGTGTCGCTTCCTCCACTGTTCCTGTTCAGGTTTTATTGAACCCGACAGCCCACCGCCACAGACGGCAGGACTGTCGGCCATTTGATTTAGCCCAAGCGGGTTTTTACCGTCTGCACCACATTGTCCACGGTAAAACCGAAGTGTTCAAAGAGTTTATCGGCAGGTGCAGACGCGCCGAAACAGTTTATCCCCAAAATCGGCTGATGCGTGCCAACGTAACGTTCCCAACCCATGGGAGACCCAGCCTCAATCGCCATTCTCACGCCGCCATGCCCCAACACACTGGAGCGATAATCGGCAGGCTGTTCATCGAACAGCTCCCAACACGGCAGAGAAACAACCGCCGTGGCAATACCTTCGGCATTCAGAACCTTAGCCGCATCAACCGCCAGAGCCACTTCTGACCCTGTCGCGATCAAAGTCACGACACGCGGCGCGGAAGGCTCGGACAAAACGTAGCCGCCCTTCGCGCACCGATTTTCAATGGTATGCTCTGTACGCAACGTCGGCAGATTCTGACGCGACAATGCCAAAACACTGGGGCGATGTTCCTGGTTCAAAGCTTCCTGCCAGCACTCGGCGGTTTCCACCGCATCGGCCGGACGCATCACCAGGACATTGGGCATGGCCCGTAAAGAGGCAAGGTGTTCAATCGGCTGATGGGTCGGACCATCCTCCCCAAGGCCAATGGAGTCATGGGTCATCACATAAACCACACGCACCCCCATCAAGGCCGACAGCCGCAGCGCTGGGCGCAGGTAATCGGTGAACACCATAAACGTGCCACCGTAGGGAATGAACGGACCATGCACCGCCAGACCATTCATCGCGGCGGCCATGCCGTGTTCCCGAATGCCATAGTGAATGTAGTTTCCAGCAAACGCACCAGGAGCAATGGAAACTTGGTTATCGCCCTTGGTCAAGTTGGACCCGGTCAAATCCGCCGATCCACCAATCAATTCTGGAATCGCCTTGGACAGGACCGTGATGACATCCTGGCTGGCCTTACGGGTTGCCACCTTAGACTTGGCCTCAGACAACGCCTTTTTGTGAGCCAGCAAATCAGACTGCCAACCACGCGGCATCAGACCTTCGGACAACCGCTGGAATTCATCGTATTTGTCCTGCGACAGGAAGCTCATCCGAGCTTCCCAGGCCATGCGAGACCCATCGCCCTTCGCCCCAGTCAAACGCCACGCATCCAAGACATCCTCAGGCACCGCAAAGGGCTCGTGCGGCCAATTGAGAGCAACCCGTGCCGCAGCCAATTCCTCGGCTCCCAACGGCGCACCATGGATTTTATGGCTGCCCTGTTTGTTGGGCGCACCCTTGCCAATCACCGTGCGACAGGCAATCAAGGATGGGCGGTCACTCTCCCGCGCCGTCGCAATAGCTGTGGCGACGGCTTCTGCATCATGACCGTCGACACGCACCGCATCCCATCCCGCCGCCACAAAGCGTGCCAAATGGTCCTCGGAGGGGGACAACGAGGTCTTGCCATCAATGGAAATGCCGTTGTCATCCCAAAGCACGATCAGCTTGGACAACTGTAAATGCCCAGCAAGGGAAATCGCCTCTTGGCTGATCCCTTCCATCAAGCAACCATCACCACACATCACATAGGTGTAATGATCGACTGCCGCATCGGAGAACCGCGCATTCATCATACGCTCGGCCAAGGCCATGCCTACCGCCGTCGCAATCCCCTGACCCAACGGCCCGGTGGTGGTTTCCACACCGGCCACATGCCCATACTCCGGATGCCCCGCCGTGCGTGCCCCCATCTGACGGAAGGATTTGACCTGTTCTAGATCCACATCCTCGTATCCAGTCAAATACAACAGCGCGTACAACAGCATTGACCCGTGCCCAGCTGACAGCACAAAGCGGTCACGATCCGGCCATTTGGGTTCTTGCGGGTCGAACTTTAAGAAGCGGGAAAACAGCACGGTCGCGACATCAGCCATGCCCAAAGGCATGCCAGGGTGGCCAGAGTTGGCCTTTTCAATCGCATCGGCGGCAAGAAAGCGGACGGCAGTCGCCAATCGATCATGGGAGACGGGTGCCGGAATCGCGTGGGTCATCGCAGGGGATATTCCTCTATCGGGTCGAAAAACAAATGGAAGCCAAGGATCAGTCGGCTTCCACCATGTGATAACTGGTCAGAACCTGACGTTCGCCATAGGGACCGCTGATCATCAGGGTTTGGGTGCGGGCAAAGTTACCCTCGACAGTCACGCCATCCACCAAAATCCCATCGGTCACACCGGTCGCACAGAAGAACACTTGGTCCGAAGAAACTAAGTCGTCCATCATCAACCATTTATCGGTGGTCAAGCCGAAGTCGGCGATCACCTTACGCTCATCATCCGACTGCGGGTCGAAGCGTCCCATGAAATCAGCACCCAAAGCCCGCAACGCACACGCGGTCAAAATGCCTTCCGGCGTTCCACCGGTCCCCAAAAGCATGTCCACACCGGAATCCGGGAAGGCCGCCAAAAGACCGCCCATCACATCACCCGCTGGATAGAGGGAGCAGCGTGCACCTGCGGCATAGATTTCGGAAATGACTTTTTGGTGGCGCGGTTTTTCCAGCAAGAACACCGTCAATTCCCGCACGGGTTTCCCCAACGCACGGGCCAGAACCTTCAGTTTATCGGCGGTCGGCGCCTCGGGATCAATCAACCCCTTGGCTTCTTTCGGAACCGCAATCTTTTCCATGTAATAGGACGGACCGGGATCGAACATCGTGCCACGCGGAGCCAAGGCGATCACCGAGAGTGCATTGGCAATACCCAAAGCGGTATAGCTGGTGCCTTCCACTGGATCGACCGCGATATCGAACTTGGCACGGTTACGCGCCAAGCCAATGGACTCACCACAATACAGTTCTGGGGCTTCGTCCTTGGCCCCTTCACCAATAATCACCGTGCCTTCGATTGGCAGCGCATTCAATTCTCTGCGCATCGCTTCAACCGCAGCACCATCAGCGGCATTCTTGTCGCCACGCCCAACCCAATCGTACGCCGCCAAAGACGCAGCCTCGGTTACATTGCGTAAGCTATAGGCGAACAACGGCGTCCGTTGTTGTATCGGACGATGCACCATATTTAGTCCCCCGTCGATGTTGCCGTTCTGATTCTCCAGACGGCAGTGGCGGCCAGACCCTCCCGGCAGACGGGACTCGATCATACAGGAAACGGGCCTCTGGCCGCACATGCGACCCGCTTCGAAAAACACACTTTTGTTACGCGCGGGGATACCGCAGCGCTGGTTTTCGCGCAACCCCCAAGACAACATCTCAGGACGATCTCCCGCCCCGTGGACCCACCCGAAGACCGCACCTACACTACTTTTCGGCTACTTAGATAAAACGCGACCGCCTGCGAGCGATTATCGACACTCAGCTTCTCGTAAAGATTTTTAAGGTGGAACTTCACGGTGTTTAACGAGATGTCGAACCGCTTGGCGATCTGCGCGTTGGTAATCCCACTGGCCAGCGCGGTCAGAAGTTCGCGCTCTCGTGGGGTCAACGACGCCAGAGGATCATTCGCGGCACGCGATGCACTGACGAAGGGAAACACCTTACGTCCATCGGCAACGGCAGCAATTGTCTCTAAAAGATTGGCTCCGGGATCGGCCTTGGAACAAAACCCCCAGGCCCCCAACATCTCGGCCTCGACCGGGATTGCTGGATTGGAAGATCCTGTATAAACGATCAATTTGGCGTTCCGTTCACGGCGCAAAAAGGCTTCCAGAACGCCACGGCCGCCCAAATAGGGCATCTCCCAGCCAATCACCCCAACATCGAAACGCACGTTTTCCGCTGCAGTCAAGAACCGTTCCCCATCAGGGGCCATGGACACCAAAACAAAGCGGTCATCCGCAGCAAACAACCGAATCAAGCTGCTTTGCAGCAACGGGTTCTTTTCCGCAATCATCACCTCAATAGGAGATTTACGCTGAATCGTTTTTCGTTTCTTTCCGGCCATCCTCGACCCGCACCCTTGCACCCAAGCCCCACGAGCAGGACCACACGCCCCGCCCTCGTTCGTCCAATCGCCCCGCCCCGGAACGACCCCTCGCACCGAGTCAATTCACGACCCTGCACCAAACGCACAATACCGCAACCACCCGAATAGGCAAGTGGGTAGGTCGTTTACCCCACCCTTTCTTGTAGGTGGGAAACTCGAACCAGCGCAAGTCTTGCGACGGCATACATAGATTCATGCCCGGATTGATGCTGACCCACAGAGAACCACATCTTGCCCCCTCAGCCCCGACTCGGACGGTCTATCAGGATCAGGATTAGGCCCAAGTCACGGGGCATGACAATGATTCTGCACACAGCGGGGCGTTATCCCCGATATGCGTTTCCAACGACAAGCCTGTGATCTCTCGCAAAACCACCAGAACGCAGGTCATCTCCGGCCATAAGCCGTATCTTCCAACGAGGAATCGGTATTGCCGCGCATCGCCCCTGACCTCACACCGCTCTTGACGTGAGGTTCATCTCGTGCGTTTCAAGAGCCTGAAATGAATTGGCGCATCCCCATCAATACTGTGGGCGATTCTTACGATTGAAGCGCAGTTGGTCATCGGTCAATTGCAGCCCCAGATAGACCCGCGTATCGCCCGAGGACACGGACTTCGCCAGGGGGATGTGCAACACCACATCGGCATCCCGATAGCGCATTTGATTGACGTTGGGTGGAAAGGACACTTTGGCCGAGAACACCTGTTTTCCAGCCGGATGCGGGAAAAAATCGGGAAGCGCCACAAAATACGTGAAGGCTTGGTGACGTTCGCCCTTTTCGTCAGCCGCAGCAGCGGCGGGGCCGAGTTTCGCCAAGAAAGAAACCGCCAAGGTCATATCCACAACATGGGCGTCCTTATCAACGACACATTCACCGATATACCCGATGATTTCGGTTTCCATCACCGTGTCGGTGATATCCTCACCAGTCCCACGAAATTGGGTCACATGAGCGGTGTCACGATCTATTTTCACCGTTGGGCAAGGCGGCGGAGGTGCTTTCGGTTCAAACACCGAACACCCGCCCAGAGCCAATCCCGACACCACGGCACATCCAGCCAGAAGGTGCCGCGTCGCCGCGAATCGGAAACATAAACCCTGCTGCTGCACCATCATTGAAGCACTCCCTCACGCTCACGCGAACCTGCACCGGTCATAACTCAAGCGAACGACCACGGCAACCGGGTTTGAAAAATCGCACCCACGTCACAACCTTTCACAAGCGGTTTGAATTTGCTACATCAACCGACACACCAGCGAGGGAAAAACTATGGTCCACGACACGTTACCCCCTTTGACCGTGATTTTAGCCGCACCACGCGGTTTCTGTGCGGGTGTCGATCGTGCCATTCAAATCGTCGAACGCCTCCTGGAAACCCACGGCGCACCCATTTTTGTGCGACACGAAATCGTCCACAACCGTTTCGTTGTTGAAGGCCTAGAAGCCAAAGGTGCGGTTTTCGTCGACGCGTTGGATGAAGTCCCTGACGACGCGACAGTGGTATTTTCTGCCCACGGCGTCCCAAAATCGGTCCCTGCCGAGGCCCATCGTCGCAAACTGCACGCCTTCGACGCCACCTGCCCCTTGGTTTCCAAAGTGCATATGGAGGCCGC
>JAFGWD010000021.1 GCA_016937315.1 Rhodospirillaceae bacterium | reverse complement strand
GACCGGTTCTGGTGACAGAATCGGTGAATATTGATGCCGATGGTGTGCCCATCGAATATGGGCGGACGGCTTTTAATGGTGAGGTTGTGCAACTTGTGGTCAGCCCCGACGAGAATTAAGGCTGGGGTGGAATAAGGCTCCAAACACCATGGATGTACCCTTCTAACGGCTGAAATCGGGTCTTGTAGGCCATCTTGCGGCTTTCTGCGATCCAGTAGCCCAGGTACAGATACGGCAGGCCAAGCTTGCGACACATGTCGATGAGAGACAGCACCATAAAGCTGCCCAAGCTGCGTTTCGGCCAGTCAGGAGTATAAAAAGAATAAACGGCGGATAAGCCATCATCCATGACATCGGCCAAAACGGCTGCGATTAAGGTGTCATGGGGGTTCCGGAACTCAAAAACTAAGGTTTCTATGGGGCTGTCCTCAATCATCGCCCGATAATCGTGAAACTCCATGGCCGCCATATCGCCTCCGCCATGTCGAACGTCCTGATATCGCAAGAATAGGCGGTGCTGCTCCCCTGTGGCCAATGGCGGGCAAGGGGTAGCGTGAAGGTCGGCATTGGCATGACGTGTCCGGCGAAAGGAACGGGTTTCCTGGAATTTTTCGATGTCAATTCTGACCGGTACGCAGGCGGAACACCCAGAGCAAGTTGGCGCATAGGCAATGGCATGGCTGCGGCGAAATCCAGATCGCGAGAGAATCTCGTGAAACCATGTCGGATTGTTTTGTCCAAGTTCGGTAACAATCTTGCGCTCTAAGCGATGTGGTAAATACGGGCAGGGCGCTGGTGCCGTGGTATGAAAAACGAACGTATCGGTTTGATAGCTTTTCATCGCGCATTTGCCTTATCGGCCAAAATCTGAGCCACAGCACCGACCGTGCGATGCTTTTATTTGGTGATTCCTAAAGATTGGGGTGTGGTGCGATCTTTCTCAGATTTGGAGATGCTGTCCCGTAAGAGGATGATACTGATTCGGCGATTTTGGGGATTGCTAAGGTTCGTGATATCCAAAGGATCCGTGTCGGACCGTCCAACCACACGCTGCACTTGTCCTTCAGGGAAGCCTTTTTCTACCAAAACCCGGCGTGAGGCCAGGGCGCGATCTGCCGAAAGCTCCCAGTTGCTATAGCCGTTGGGGTCAGCATAGCGTGTAGAATCTGTGTGTCCGGAAATCGCAACTTTCTTCGGGACGTCTTTGATCGCGGTCGCGACCAGTCCCAGAAGACTACGCATGTTTGGATTCATTCGGCTGGAACCGGAAGGAAACATTGCGGACCCGTCTTGGTCGACAATTTGAATACGCAAACCCTCTGGCGTGTTGTCGATTAAGAGATTCTTCCCCAGTTCTTTTAGGTCGGGAACGCCTTCAATGGCCTTGCGGATTTCATCGGCGGTGTTCTCAAACTGTTCTTGTTCTTTTTCCGCCTGTGCTTTTTGCAAATCGTCTTCGTCGATTGGTTGTTCGGCTTGAGCTTCGCCATTATTGAAGGTTGGTGGAGGCAAATTGGGGTTGAAGGCACTGGAACTGGAATTGCTGGAAAGGACACCTTCGCCGATCACTTTGCCGCCCAACATGCCGCCAGCGCCGCTTTTGCTTAAGGAAGCTGTGGTCGGCGCAAAGTAGTCGGATATCCCGCTCAACTGCTGCTCGCTCATTGAGTTCAGCAACCACATCAACAGGAAGAATGCGAACATTGCGGTCATGAAATCGGCATACGCAATCTTCCAGGCACCACCATGGTGGCCATGCCCGCCTTTTTTGATAACCTTTTTAATGACCGGTTTTTTGCCGTCTTCCGCCATGCTCGCCTCAAATTATCCCGGTCTGTGCCGCCGTGCACGCAGACGGGTGGAGATCAGGACGCCTCGGACCCTGCGTTGCTAATCGCTTCTTCCACTTCCTGGAAGCTGGGTCGGACATGGGGTGGAAGAATTTTTCGTGCGAATTCCACCGAAACCTGCGGCGCATAGCCTTGCATATGGGCAAGAATGGCGGTGCGCATGCATCTCAGATACTCTGTTTCGGATTCATAGGTTATCTCCAAAGCACGGCCCATAGGTCCGAAAAAACCGTATGAAATCAAGATACCTGCGAAGGTTCCCACCAAGGCACCGCCAATCAGATGACCCAGGACTTCCGGGGGCTCACTGATTGATCCCATAGTGTGAATCACGCCCAAAACCGCCGCGACGATACCCAACGCTGGCGTGGCATCGGCGATGTTGGTGATGGCACCAGAGACTTGCGTCAATTCGTGGTGGTGGGCATCAATTTCCGCTTCAATGATGGTTTCGACCTCGTGCGCATTGTTGGTGCCCAAGGTCAAAAGCCGCAGATAATCGCACAAAAAGGCCATCGAATGATGGTCCTTCGAAAACGAGGGGAAATTCTGAAAGATCGGGCTTTCATCCGGCTTTTCAACGTGGCTTTCCAGTGCCAAGTCCCCCTTTGTTTTTGCCAGACGAAACACCTGGTACAGCATGCATAGGATTTCGAGGTAGGTTTTTTTGCTGTGGCGCGACCCTTTGAACAAGGTGCTAAAGCTTTTTCCGGCTCCACTAACCACGTTTTTCGGGTTGCCAACGAAAAAGGCTCCGATAGCAGAGCCAAAAATGATGATGAACTCGGAGGGCTGATACAAAACCCCCAAATGTCCGCCGACCATCAGATAGCCGCCGAGCACGCACCCGATCACCATCACAAAACCGATGAGAACGAACATATTTCCCCTCAGGCACAAAACACGCTGCTGTTTCGCAAAAGCGAACGGCAAATATGTTTATCACCAACAGCAGTCCCGTAAGTCAAGAAAATGGGCAAAGAATCCACAATTTTCACGGGGGGCATGGTTTCTTTGTTCATAGAAAAGGGTGCGGTGCAGCATTTTTCACGACACATTCAGGCTGTTCCGTGGATCATGGTCCCCGATTTTGCGGTTCTGACCCAGTTTATCATCCATTATGCTGCAGATGTCTTTTCTTAGTGTTCGTTCTGGGCGCTTGAGGACAATATCCGCGCCGGAAATCCGGCCGTATCCAAGCTCTGAACCAAAAGCGCGACATGATCAAAGCCCATGGTTTCGATCAGGACATCAAGTTCGGTCATCTTTACCGAAACATCCAGGAATAGGCGTTGGTGATGGACCTCGACAATGTTGGCTCCCCCTTCGCCGATGATTTGTGCCACGTTTGCCAAGCTGCCTGGCTGGTCCGAAATGCCGATGCGTAGGCGGGTTAAGCGGCCTTCGCGGGCCAAACCGCGCATCAGGATGGTTGCCAACACGGCCGGGTCGATATTCCCACCGGAAACCACCAGAACCACAGTCTTTCCGGCAAAGCGTGCATGGTGCTTCAGCAATGCGGCGACGGGAGCGGCACCGGCGCCCTCGGCGATTTGCTTGTGGGAGGAAAATAGCATCTCCACGCCTTGTTCAATGGCGCTTTCGTCCACTGTGTAGATGTCGCGGACCAAGGCCTCGCAGATTGAGCGCGTCAGCTTACCTGGTTTTTTGACAGCGATTCCTTCGGCCAAGGTCTGCCCACCAATCGCGCCGCCAAAACCGCTGATTGCGCCACTCATTGCGGCATAGGTATAGGCTTGGACTCCATCGACCATGACTTGCGGCTTGGTGGCCGCAATGGCCGTAGCAATGCCAGAGATTAATCCGCCGCCGCCTATTGGTACGATAACGGCACCGACCTCTGGGCAGTCTTCTATAATTTCCAGGCCAATGGTCCCCTGGCCAGAGATCACCAGAGGATCATCAAAGGGATGGACCAGGGTCAGGCCTTTTTCGGCAGCGAGGCCGAGGGCAAATTCCTCGGACTCGCTGTAGCTTTCACCAAATTTGATAACCTTTGCGCCAAGTGTCTGGGTCTTTTGAGTTTTGGTCATCGGTGTGCTGACGGGCATGACGATGGTGGCGGGGATGCCCAGTTTCCCAGCGTGCCAGGCAACTCCTTGTGCATGATTCCCTGCGGAAACCGCAATCACACCAACGCTTCGGGCCTCTGGCGGCAGGCTGACCAGTTTAATCAGGGCCCCTCGGGCTTTGAAGGCACCGGTCAGTTGCAAATTTTCCAGCTTAAGGCGAACGTCAACGCCAGTCATGTCGGACAGGGCAGGTGCGGCGACCAGAGGTGTCCGCACCACATGTCCGTGTAACTGCCGTTGCGCTTGCCGAATGGTGTCAAGAGTGACTAGGGACCCCATGGTGTGCCTTTTCCGGCGGTTATCGGGTTTCGTTCAACCACGCGGCGGCTTCACATGCAAAATATGTGATGATCGCATCCGCACCAGCACGGCGGAAAGCCATCAAACTTTCCAAAACGATCTTGCGATAGTCAAAGCAACCGGCATCGGCGGCAACCCGCAACATCGCATATTCACCGCTGACTTGATAGCTGAGGGTGGGAAGGCCGAAGGTGTCTTTGACCCGCGATAGAATATCCAAATAGGGCATTCCCGGCTTCACCATCACCATATCGGCGCCTTCGGCGATATCGAGAGCGACTTCGCGCAGGGCCTCATCGGAATTCGCTGGGTCCATCTGATAGGTTTTCTTATCGCCCTTCAGCATGCCGCCTGAGCCGACTGCGTCGCGGAACGGTCCATAAAAAGCCGAGGCATATTTGGCCGCATAGGACAAAATACCGACATCAATCAGGCCTTCGGCATCCAGAGCCTCGCGCATCGCGCGGACGCGGCCATCCATCATATCCGAAGGGGCAATTATGTCGCATCCGGCTTTGGCTTGGACCAGGGCTTGCTTGACCAGCATGGCGACACTGTCGTCATTGACGACGTAGTCGCCGCGCACAAGGCCGTCGTGTCCGTCACTGTTGAAGGGGTCAAGAGCCACATCACAGATGACGCCCATATCCGGGTGCGCGGCCTTGATGGCGCGAACCGCACGACAGATCAAGTTATCTGGGTTGGCAGCTTCGCGTGCATCAGGGGTTTTTAACTTTGGGTCAATCGAGGGAAACAGGCAAACGGCGGGAATTCCCAGCGCTTTGGCACGTCCCACGGCTTCGACGGCGCTTGGGATGTCATAGCGCACGACGCCGGGCATGGTCGGAATCTCGACACAATCTTCGGCGCGGTCAGAGACGAACAGCGGCCAAATCAAGTCGTTTGCCGTCAAGGTGTGTTCGGCGACTATGCGCCGCACCCAGCCATGGCGCCGGTTGCGCCGCATCCGGGTATACGGAAAAACCCCCGAAACAGATGTTGCGGTCATGCTTTCTCCAATGCTTGCTCAAGGTCGGCAAGGATATCGTCGATGTGCTCAATGCCAATAGACAAGCGTACATAGCCCTCGGACACACCAGAGGCAAGCTGCTCGTCCGAAGACAGTTGGGCATGTGTGGTGGTTGCCGGATGAATGGCTAGACTGCGTGCATCTCCGATGTTGGCGACATGGTAAAACAATTTCAAAGCGTTAATGAACGCACGTCCCGCACCGAGCCCCCCCTTCAATTCGAACCCCAACAGTCCGCCATATCCACCGTGCAGATATGTATCGGCGCGTTTGCGTGCCGTTCCGCTTTGCACGCTGGGATGGATCACGGTGGAGACCTTTGGATGCGCGGATAAATAGGCCGCGACCTTGATGGCGTTCTCGCAGTGGGCTCGCATCCGCAACGGCAGGGTTTCTAGGCCCTGGATATGCAAAAAAGCATTGAAAGGCGTTGTTGCGGCACCGGTATCCCGCAACAGCGTAACGCGCATTTTTAGGATGTAGGCGATAGGACCGAGGGGTTTGACCGCTTCTGTCCACACCGCGCCATGATAGCTGGGGTCAGGCTGCGTGAGCAGGGGGAAGCGGTCTGCGTGGGCTTCCCAATCAAAGGTGCCGCCGTCCACGACAATGCCGCCGATGGATGTCCCATGACCGCCAATGTACTTGGTGGATGAATAGACGACAATGGCGGCCCCGTGATCAAGTGGGCGGCAGATGATTGGCGCGGCGGTGTTATCGACGATCAAGGGCACCCCCAACTTGCGGCCGATCGTGGCGACTTCACCAATCGGGAAGACCTGTAATTTTGGGTTAGGCAGGGTTTCCGCGTAATAGGCGCGGGTTTTGGAATCCGTGGCGCGGGCAAAGGACTCTGGGTCGGCGGGGTCAACGAAGCGGGCTTCGATGCCAAAATTCCGGAAGGTGTGTGCGAACAGATTCCAGGTGCCACCGTAAAGATCCGTAGAGGTGACGAAATTGTCGCCAGCCTGACAGAGATTCAAAATCGCGTATGACGAAGCGGCTTGCCCCGAGGCGACGGCGAGGGCGGCGACGCCGCCTTCCAGTGCGGCAACGCGTTGTTCTAAAACGTCATGGGTGGGATTCATGAGGCGTGTGTAGATATTGCCCAATTCTTTTAAGGCAAAAAGGTCTGCGGCATGCTCCGCATTATTGAACTGATAGGATGTTGTCTGATAAATCGGCACGGCGACGGCGTTGGTTGCCGGATCTTTACGGAAACCGCCATGGAGGACGATGGTTTCAGGATGAAGACTGGTCATGGCTGCGGTCCTTGGTTTGTGCGATGGCTTGCCGATATGGGCGCGGAGTATAATGTCCACCAGGATAAGACAATACCGTAAAGTGAAAACAATATTAATACATATTAACTATGTTGATTATCGTGGTTTGTGAGAGGTCAAAGACCAAGATATCGTGCTTCAGATTTTATCCAACGATGGTGTGTATTGCGTGAATGCGCCGTTACGGGAAACAGGAAGATACCTGTCTCCCACACCCAATGTGGCAAGTCCATGATGCCTGTAAATGAGCGTGAAAATGGCAGAGATTCTGTTTGAATTCCGGCAGGTTGGCAACTGTGTGAAAGTCACTGCAATCGATTCCGCCTCTGGTGTGGAGGTATCGATCGTCGGCAGTCCTACGCTGACTCGTTACTCTTTGCAGCAAGCCGCGCTCAGAAAGTTGAAGCATGTTCTGGAAAAGAAGAGAAAATAAATACAAAGAACGGCGACATCATTCATGACGCCACCGTTCTTGCGTTTTATTGTAACTGCCCAATTGTGTGGATATCATGTCCGTCGCATGTTCCGCAGAATATTTGGCTGCGCTGGAAAACGGGCGTGATCTTAGTCTTTTGTCTTGCGCCCAAGTCCGATTTTCTTTGCAAACTCAGAGCGCTGCAATGCGTAATTCGGGGCGACAATAGGGTAATCGGCAGGGAGGCCCCATTTAGCCTTGTATTCATCAGGGGTCATGCCGTAATTCGTGCGTAGATGGCGTTTAAGCATCTTCAGCTTCTTCCCATCCTCCAGACAAATCAAATACTCCGCAGTTACGGATTTTTTGACTGGAACAGCGGGTTTGGGGGCTTCTTCACGTATATCTGCTCCGTTTCCGCTAAGAGAATCGAGAGCGTAGAATACGGATCGGATCGCCTCGGTAATTTGAGCCGACGGAAGCGGATTATTGCTTACGTATGCCGAAACAATGTCGACCGCCATCTTCATCACGTCGTTTTTCTGTGGCTTTTCATTGGACGTGCCGGACATGGTTCTTAAACTCCACAACGTTTGAATGGGCGACGCGAAAAAATGTCATTCTTCTGAATAGGTGTCAATTGTATTTGGGCAAATTCAGAATATTCATCCTATGAATCGATTTAAGTAGGAAAATATTACCTGGTTAGAGAAGGGATATCCTCGTTGGTATGGTATCGCTAGTTTGTTGTAGAAACTTTAGCGGGTGTGCAACTGCCTGTCTTCCGTGTGTTGATTGTGTGTGTGTCTAAGGAATGCCCCACCATAAAACACCCTTGGATTGATTCTACATTTATATATATATCCTAAACGGATATTCTCCTTGTATGCGTTCTGCTGTGTTGGTGCATGTTTTGCTCCGGCGCATTTTTTTTGCCGTCACTGGCAATCAGCCACAACATATGGTACGCAGAGGCAGGAATTCAGTCTTTTGTCGGCAGACGTGGCATTTTCGTGTCGTGATGGTGGTGTAAAAAGGAGCACATGGTGGTGACGGCTCAGGTGATCGGAGAATCAGACATCGTGGCTTTGGCGTGCGATCATGGCGGTCTTGCACTGAAAGCTGTGCTGAAGGCGACCTTGGAAGAAAGTGGGCGCTCGGTCCTGGATCTTGGCACTCATGATGGTTCTTCTGTCGATTACCCTGTCTATGCCGCACGCATGGCCGAAGCTCTATCCAATGGCGATGCGGCTTGTGGTATTTTGATTTGTGGCACCGGGATCGGCATCAGCATTGCGGCCAATCGCTATCCGCACATTCGTGCAGCCCTGGTCCATGATGCCTTTGGTGCGCGGTTGTGCCGCCAACATAATGACGCGAATGTATTGGTGTTTGGCGGGCGGACAACGGGCGAAGAAATCGCGAAGGATTGCTTGCGCTTATTTTTGGAAACCCCGTTCGAAGGGGGGCGCCATCAACGGCGCGTTGACATGCTTGCGTCAAAATAATCGTGGCCGGAGAATTCCGGTCTCTAGCGTCTGATGAAAGAAAGGTTCAACGAAATGGTTCAAACCGACGCTTTTTTCTCCGCGTCCCTCGCCGCGAGTGATCCGGACCTGACGGCGGCTCTAAACCGTGAGTTGGCGCGTCAACAGGGGCAAATTGAGCTGATTGCCTCGGAAAACATCGTGTCTCGTGCCGTGCTGGAAGCGCAAGGTTCTGTTCTGACCAACAAGTATGCCGAGGGGTACGTTGCGAAACGCTATTACGGCGGCTGTGAGTTTGTTGATGTCGCAGAGCAGTTGGCGATGGATCGAGCCAAGGCGCTGTTTGGTGCTGAATTTGTGAATGTTCAGCCGCATTCTGGGGCGCAGGCGAATTTTGCGGTGTTACTGGCGACGGTGAAGCCCGGCGATACCATCATGGGTTTGTCGCTGGATGCAGGCGGACACCTGACCCATGGTGCGGCACCGGCCGTGTCAGGGAAGTGGTTTACTGCCGTGCAGTACGGTGTGCGCCCCGATGATCATCTGATCGACATGGACGCAGTTGCCGCGTTGGCCCGTCAGCATAAGCCGAAGCTGATCATTACCGGTGGTTCGGCCTATCCGCGAACCATAGATTTTGCAGCTTTCCGTGCCATTGCGGATGAAGTTGGTGCCATATTCATGGTGGATATGGCGCATTTTGCAGGTCTGGTGGCGGCTGGAGTTCATCCGAATCCGTTGCAGCATGCCCATGTTGTCACCACCACCACCCACAAGACGTTGCGCGGTCCGCGTGGCGGCATGATCCTGACCAATGATTCCGATCTTGCGAAGAAAATCAATTCGGCGATTTTCCCAGGTTCACAGGGCGGGCCGTTGATGCATGTCATCGCTGCCAAGGCGGTGGCCTTTGGTGAAGCCTTGACTCCGGCTTTTGCTGCCTATGGCAAGCAGGTTGTGGCCAATGCGAAAGCTTTGGGTGAGACGCTGAAAGCGCGTGGTCTGGATTTGGTATCCGGTGGGACCGACACGCATTTGATGTTGGTTGATCTACGCCCCATGAAGTTGACCGGCAATATTGCCGAAAAGGCTTTAGAGCGTGCTGCCATCACCTGCAACAAGAACGGCATTCCTTTCGATCCAGAAAAGCCAACTGTGACCTCTGGTATTCGTTTGGGGACTCCGGCGGCGACAACGCGCGGTTTCGGCGTCGCGGAATTCCAGAAGGTGGGGCACATGATTTGTGATGTCCTTGAGATTCTGCATCAGAATCCGGACGGAGATTCCATGGTTGAGGCGCGTGTTCGTGGCGAGGTTGAAGCTTTGCTGAAACAGTTTCCGATTTACCCCGACCTGACCTACGGCGGCTGATCGGAACAGGACCAGACCAGAGGGGGCGACGATGCGCTGTCCGTTTTGCGGAAACGACGATACCCAGGTCAAGGATTCACGACCGACGGAGGATAATTCTGCGATTCGTCGCCGTCGATCGTGCCCTGCCTGTGGGTCACGCTTTACGACTTTTGAACGCGTGCAAATTCGCGAAATGGTTGTCGTAAAGAAAGATGGACGTCGTACCCCTTTTGATCGGGACAAATTGGTGCGTTCAATCCAGGTCGCGGTGCGGAAACGTGCCGTTGATCCGGATCGTATCGAACGTTTGGTGACCTTGATTCAGCGACGCTTGGAATCCTCTGGGGAAACGGAGATTGCTTCCGATGCGATTGGTGAAATGGTCATGGATGCCTTGTTGACGCTGGACCCGGTGGCCTATATTCGGTTCGCGTCCGTTTACAAGAACTTCAGGGAAGTCACGGACTTCGAAGAACTTGTTGGGAAAATAGGTGAGCAAGATCACCCCTTCGGAAACTGATCACCGGTTCATGCGGCATGCGCTGACCTTGGCGCGGCGTGGGCTGGGGCGGGTATGGCCGAATCCTGCGGTTGGCTGCGTTTTGGTTAAAGACTCGGTTGTGGTTGGCGAAGGTTGGACGCAGCCGGGAGGGCGTCCGCATGCCGAACGTGTTGCCTTGGATCATGTCGGAGCGGCTGCGCGAGGGACCACCGCCTATGTCTCTTTGGAACCCTGTAGTCATTATGGAAAGACGCCGCCTTGTGCCGATGCCCTCATCGCGGCAGGG
>JAFGWD010000167.1 GCA_016937315.1 Rhodospirillaceae bacterium | reverse complement strand
GAGATGTTTTGGCGGCGACCATGGCCTCGGAGGTGGTGGTGGAAGGGGTTTTGGATAAACTGAGGCGCAGTGGCTTTGCCGATCACACCGAGGACGGAGATTGGGTGTTGCTCCGTGATCTGGCCGAAGTCCCCATGGCGACTTTGGTGGCATCGCTGGGGTGGGGGTGGTCGGCGGAAGCCGCAGATCGCTTGCCGGAGGTTTGGCGTCCAGCCCTGCTCAACGCGTTTGCGGAAAGTCAGCATGCCGAACAAGAGGCGTGGAGTATGGCGGTGCGTACCGTTGTTGAGGCACGCAAGGCCTCTTAGAGGCCTTGCTGTGGATGCGTTAAGAGGACAAATCCTTGCGTGGGTCAATGGGCGTCACAGGAGTCCAGGCTTCTGTGAAAGCGGTGAGGGCGGGATCGTTTTCCGGGAGCACGATCATCAGAGTTGCCAAAAGGTCGCCATGGCGTGGTGTGGGATCTCCCGGTTTTGTGTAGGCCACGCCTTTGCCGCGCAGACGCAGGACTTTGCCGCTGCTTGCTCCTTTAGGAATGGTCAGCGTCACCGGTCCATAGGGGGTGGGGACGGGAACTTTGGCCCCCAGGACCGCCTCTTGTAATGACACCGGCAGGTTCAGCAAAATGTCGTGTTCACGGCGGGGGAAGTGGGTATGGTCCGCCACCTGAATCTCAATCAGGGCATCTCCCGCCGGACCACCGTTGGTTCCCGGCATACCCTGATTCTTGAGTCGTAGGGTCTGGCCGCTTTCGGTTCCAGGAGGAATACGGACATCAAGGGTTTTGCCGTTGGTCAGGGCAACGCGCTTGGTGGTCCCGATGATGGCATCCACGAATCCGACCCGAAGGGTATAGGACACATTGCTGCCTCTTCCTTGGAAAGGGCGGCGTCCACCGGCATTGCCGCCGCCGCGCAAAATATCGGAAAAGGCTTCATTGTCGCCGAAAAGATCTTCGAACGAAAAGCCCTCGCGATGACCTGCGCCAGCGCCGTAGGCGGAATATCCACGACCATGCCGTGCCCCGCCGAAGGATGGGGCAACGTCATTGCCGTCGGCGTCAATCTCGCCGCGATCAAAACGCCCGCGCTTTTCCGCGTCGCTGAGAATTCCGTAGGCTTTATTGATTTCCTTGAAGCGTTCTTCGGCCTTTGGATCATTGGGGTTGCTGTCTGGGTGCGCGTCGCGTGCCTTCGCCCGAAACGCCTTTTTGATGGCGGCAGCATCGGCGGATTTCGGCACATCCAGGACTGTATAGGGGTTGCGCGTTGCCATGGCCGGTTCAGATATCCTTAATCAGTGGTCTTGTCGTGGGACAGCATATCGTTTCAGATGTTAATGATTTATGGAATTTTACGCATACGCGCCAGTCCGTTGTGGCGGGGCTTGTTCGTATTGTGATTCCATGGAAAACTCCAACCTCGTCGTGACCGGGCGCAAACATCCTTGGCTCGGCGTAAATCACCCTGTTGTCACCGAATCGGACGCATCATGACCGTACACCCGTGGACGGAACCCTTCGACCTTTTTGATTCCTGGATGAAAGAGGCCGTAGCTCAGGAAGTTAATGATCCAGACGCGATGAATCTAGCCACTGTCGATGATCGGGGGCACCCGACGTCACGCATGGTGTTATTGAAGGCTGTGGATCCTAAGGGCTTTGTTTTTTATACCAATTTGGAAAGCCGTAAGGGGCAGAATCTCGCGGTCAATACCCACGTTGCCCTATGTTTTCATTGGAAGTCTCTGCGTCGGCAAGTGCGCGTTGAAGGTCCAGTGGAAGCGGTCAGTGAGGCGGAGGCCGATGCCTATTTTGCGTCACGCTCTCGTGGCAGCCAGATTGGCGCTTGGGCCTCGCAGCAGTCGCGGCCTTTGGCGACACGTTTTGAATTGGAGCGTCGTGTGGCGGAATTTACGGCGAAGTTCGGCTTGGGAAAAGTCCCGCGTCCGGCGCATTGGTCGGGGTTTCGTGTCTTGCCGGAACGCATTGAGTTCTGGAAGGATAAGCCGTTTCGTTTGCATGATCGGAGCGTCTTTACGCGTGATGGTGAATCTTGGACAGTGGAAAAGCTGTTTCCGTAAATCGTACCCAGGGTGCCGTTGATGCAAATGTCCTCGCAGGATATGTCCCGTTCTCATCGCTTGATGCGTTTGGCGACGTATGTTGCCGTGGCGACGGCTTGCTTGTTGATGATTGTGAAGGGCGGGGCCTGGGTGGCCACCGGCTCACTGTCCTTGCTGGCCAGTCTGGTGGATTCCGGCTTGGATACGGCGGCTTCTCTGGTCAATTTGATGGCGGTGCGGCACGCCTTGCAACCGGCGGATCGTGACCACCGTTTTGGCCATGGCAAGGCGGAGTCTGTGGCCGGTTTGGTGCAGGCGGCCTTTATTGGCGGGTCTGCGCTGTTCCTGGCCTTGGAATCGGCGCAGCGCATGGTGTCGCCGGTTGCGGTCACGCGGGAGATGGTGGGCATCGGCGTGATGCTGTTCGCTATGGCGGCAACCGCGCTTTTGGTGGTGTTTCAGCGCTATGTCGTGCGGCAAACCCGATCGTTGGCGATTGGCGCAGATTCGGCGCACTACACGGGAGACATTCTGGTCAATGCCAGTGTGATCGTTGCGTTCCTGGGAAATCGCTTTTTGGGCTGGTTGTGGATTGATGCGGTGTTCGCGTTTGTCATCTCGGCCTATCTGGCGCGGAATGCTTGGCGGATTGGTGTTGTTGCGTTTGATCAGTTGATGGACAAGGAAATGCCGGAAGACGAGCGAGCTCGCATTGTCGCCATTGCTTTGGCGGAAAGTGGGGTGCTGGCGCTGCATGACTTGCGGACTCGGATATCTGGTCCCAACACCTTCATTCAACTCCATTTGGAAGTCGAAGGCGACATGCCGGTGGTTGATGCACACGACATCGCGCAGCGCGTCGAAGATGCTTTGTCCGCCGCATTTGCCAATGCCGAGGTGATTGTCCACATTGATCCGGTGGGACTCGTTGAACCCGTTGCGAACCCGGCTGTTCTGGAACGAGTGGTTGCGGCGGCGTTTTCTCCATCCTCTACGACGGAGGGGTGAACGCCATATTACGTCTTTGTTTCGTCGGAGGAAATCCTCTCGCGGTGGAAGCTCCTAAAGAGTACCATGCATAGAAATCATCAGAGGGTAGGACGGTGGGCATCGCCCAGGTCGCCCCATTCGTTTGGGAGGGTCATTCATGAGCACAAAAGACATTCTGGTTCATCTGGACACCGGCGCGGCGTGTGGCGAACGCATTGAGGTTGCGCTGCGCTTGGCTGCGAAGTTCGAAGCCCGTATCATCGGCTTGTTTGTGCGTTCCCTGCCATATGTTCCGCATTTTGTCGCCGCGCAGATTGGGCCGGACATTTACGAAACCCAAAAGCGCGTTGCGGAACGCGAGGAAATGTCGGTGCGTAAGGATTTCTTGGATCGTTGCGCGGCTGCCGGACAAAGTGGCGAATGGCGCTGTGATGAAGGCGACATGATTGAGACCGTTTGCCTGCACGGGAAGTATGTGGATTTGGTGGTGATTGGGCAGTTCAATCCGGACGAGGATCATCGCGAAGGTGAAATGGCGATGGCCGATAATGTGGTGATGGATGCGGGACGCCCGGTTTTGGTGGTGCCTTATGCCGGAACCTTTCCCACCATTGGTGAGAGAGTTATGGTGGCCTGGAATGCCAGCCGGGAGTCGGTGCGTTCCATCCATGATGCCCTGCCGTTCTTGAAAACCGCCAAATCAGTGGAAGTGGTTGCCGCCAACCCACAGGATACGGAAGGCTTGCATGGTGACATTCCTTGTGCCGCGATTTGCACGCATCTGTCGCGCCATGGGGTAACGGCGGTTGCCAAGACGATCTATGCCGAGGATATGAACGTCGGGGCGCTTATTCTGTCGCGTGTGGCTGATGACAGCATCGACCTGTTGGTGACGGGTGCTTATGGGCGGTCCCGTTTGCGCGAATTGATTCTGGGGGGTGTGACGCGTCATCTTCTTGGACACATGACGGTGCCGGTGCTGATGTCGCACTGACCAGAGAGCGTGTCTATTTGATACACAGGGCGTGCAGGGAAACCGGCACGCCCTGTGCGCTTTATCGAGTCATGCTCTGCGTTTTTGGCGCGATAAACCTGTAAAAATAATGGGGAAAGACTATATTAAAGGTTGGGAATGTGGGTCTTCTATTCCCGCAATATCATGACCGTCAGAGGGGCATGACTGGCGCGGCCAGCGCCAATTCCGCCGAAGCGACGGAAAAACGCGAACGGAGGATCAGAATATGAAGATTGGCATTTTTGGTGCGGGTGCGGTCGGTGGGTTCTTGGGGGCAAAGCTGGCGGCTGCCGGCCAGGATGTACACTTCATCGCCCGTGATAATCAGATGAAGGCGATGCGTCTGAATGGTCTGACCGTCAAAAGCGAAGCCTTCGGCAATACGTTTCTTGCTCATCCTCAGGTAACAGACGATCCCGAAGATGTTGGGACCTGTGATGTCGTATTTATGACCGTGAAACTTTACGATACCGACGAAGCTATCAAAATCATGGGGCCGATGGTGGGTGCGGGGACGGTTTTGGTTTCTTTCCAGAATGGTCTGACTGCCGCTGAGCCTCTGATGAAGGCATTTGGGCCGGAAATGGTCTTGGGTGGTGTCGCTTATACCATGTCTTATATCGAGACCCCTGGAATCATCCACCAAATTGGTCGTTGGGGGCGTTTTGTCATCGGACGGTTTGCGCCAGGGGCTACGGCACATGGTGAAGCGATGGCTGAGAATGCGCCGCAGCTGCGTGCCGAGTCCATCAAGGATATTCTTGTCGATGCGGGCTTGGAGGCATCGGTCAGCGATGATATCCGGACGGAAATTTGGAAGAAGTTCGCCTATCTTGCCCCATTGTCTGGTATGGCGGCATTGTTGCGGATGCCTTTGGGTGAAATTCTCGCTGATTCTGATACGCGGGGAATGCTGGAAGCTGCGATCATGGAGGTCATCCGTGTGTCGACAGCCAAAGGGCTGAAGCTGGAGCCGACCCTCAAAGACACCATCATGAAGATGTTCGAAACTATGCCCGCAGAAATGGGGACCTCAATGCTGACTGACATGCTTCAGGGTGAGCGTCTGGAAGTGCCATGGTTATCTGGTATGGTCAGTCGCTTTGGGCATGAAAGCAACATTCCGACGCCGATGCACGACGCGATTTATACGGCGCTGAAACTTTGGTCGTGATTGTCAGAGAGAGGAGGTTCCCGGAAGCCGGGAACCTCACATGAACCGGACCCCTCCCCCCGCCCGAAATGGGCGGGGTTTTTTTGTAAACCGGCTAGGCCATTGCCTTTTTCAGTTCTTCGTCTAATTTTTCAAGGAACTGCATGGTGGTCAGCCACGGCTGCTTTGGGCCAATCAAGATGGCTAAGTCTTTTGTCATGAAGCCCGCTTCGACAGTTTTTACACAGACCTTTTCCAAAGTTTCGGCAAAATGCACCACATCTGGTGTGTTGTCGAACTGTCCACGGTATTTCAAGCCGCGTGTCCAGGCAAAGATCGAAGCAATGGGGTTGGTGGAGGTTTCTTTGCCCTGTTGGTGTAGGCGATAGTGGCGGGTGACGGTACCGTGTGCCGCTTCGGCTTCCACGACCTTGCCATCTGGGGTCATCAGGACGGAAGTCATCAGACCCAATGAACCAAAGCCTTGGGCGACGGAATCCGACTGAACGTCTCCATCATAGTTTTTGCAGGCCCAGATAAACCCACCGGACCACTTCATGCAGCAGGCGACCATGTCGTCGATGAGACGGTGTTCATAGGTGATCTCTGCTTTTGTGAAAGCGTCCTGGAACTCGGTCTCATAGACCTCTTGGAACAGGTCCTTGAAACGCCCGTCATAGGCCTTAAGGATGGTGTTCTTGGTGGACAGGTAAAGCGGCCAGCCGCGCCCCAGCGCATAGTTCATACAGGCGCGAGCAAAGCCCCGAATCGATTCGTCCAGGTTGTACATGCCCATGGCAACGCCGGAAGATGGGAAATCATAGACTTCGCGCGTCACCGGCGGGCCACCGTCTTGGGGCGTAAAGGTGATGGTCAGTTTGCCGGGGCCGGGGACCGTGAAATCAGTCGCCTTGTATTGGTCACCAAAGGCGTGACGGCCAATCACCACGGGCTGTGTCCAACTGGGCACCGTGCGCGGCACGTTTCTGCAGATAATCGGTTCGCGGAAGACCGTTCCGTCCAGGATGTTGCGGATGGTGCCGTTGGGCGACTTCCACATGTGTTTCAGTGAAAATTCCTTTACCCGCTCTTCATCCGGGGTGATGGTCGCGCACTTGACGCCGACACGGTGTTTGTGAATCGCGTGGGCGGCATCAATGGTGACTTGGTCTCCGGTGGCATCGCGGTTTTCGACGCCCAGATCGTAGTACAGGAGATCAATGTCCAAGTACGGCAGAATCAGTTTGTCCTTGATGAACGACCAAAGGATGCGCGTCATTTCGTCGCCGTCGAGCTCGACGAGAGGATTGGCGACTTTAATTTTTTTCATGACGATGGTTCCCGATGGGTTGTGGTGGTTGCGTTCAGGGAGTAACCGCCCTGCCGGGGAGCGCCCCGGGGGGTATAGACACAATGTCCTTGTGGGAAACATAGAACTGTCATGTCTTGGTTTCAATCCGTGGGCTAGGACGTAGACTCATAAATCCTGCTGAATTGCGTTGGTCGCCAAGGGATACAATGGCAGGAGCCGCCGCGAAGGCGATGCTGGGATATCGGTGAGCGGTGGCGACCAACCAGGGTGTTCCTTGGCGATCAACCCAGAGGGTCGGGCGCTTTCGTCCGCCGAAGGCGTTGAAAAGCTTGCCCGTAGTCGCCGCTACGGTCTACGCTTTTCTCCTGTTCGGACGCACGAAATCGCTCCGGCGCAACCGGCGGGATTTATGCGTTTACGTCCTAGACTTTGCGTCCCTATCGGTTATGAAAAGTCAGGCCATGTTTGAAAAGAGCATGCGTTAGCGGCGTTGCGCTGATCGTGGTTCGGTCGTAGGGTATTCGTGGGTTGCCGGGGCCGAAGAGTCGGCCTCGTGTGCTATGGCGTCGTGGCGGTGTTGGGGTCTAATCGTGAAACGCGTTGGGACATATGGCGTTCTGATTTTGGGGTTGGTGTTGGTGGGCAGTGTCCTGTGGATGCTGCGTGATTCTGCTGACGAGAGTCAAAAACCGGGAGAGCCGACCACTTCAGTGACGAAGACCGAAATGCCCGCTCCGCTTGTTGTGTTGCCATCGTTCGATATCGTGCGTATCAGCCCCGAAGGCGATACGGTGATTGCCGGACGTGCCGCACCGGGCGCGATGGTGGTGATCTTTGATGATGAAACAGAGCTTGGGCGGGCTAAGGCCGATGATCGTGGCGAATGGGTGTTTTTGCCGGAAAAACCTCTGCCTACGGGAACCCGGCGTTTGAGCCTTACCGTGTTCCCCGATGACGATCCCGCGCACGCGTTGCGTTCTGATGCCGATGTTGTCTTGGTGGTGCCGGAACCTGGGACGGGCGGTGTGGTTGCCGTGCAGATGCCTCAGAAAGGGGGCGTTTCTCGTGTTTTGCAACGTCCGGGTGATGCGTCTGCGGCGGAACTTTCGATTGCGGCCGTGGATTATGATCATAAGGGACGGGTTGGCGTTTCTGGTGGTGCTGAGCCTGGGGCTGGCATTGTGGTCTATCTTGATACTGTTGAACTGGGCCAAACCACGGCGATTGCTAACGGTGATTGGCGTGTGCAGGTTAATATCTCCCTGTCCGAAGGTGAACACGTCCTGCGTGCGGATCAAGTGGATGCGAAGGGTGCGGTTCTCAAACGGGTGGAGGTGGTTTTCCGTGTTGATAGCGCGGGTGATGCGACCATGGGCGGTGACATTATTGTCGTGGTGCAACCCGGTAACAGCTTGTGGCGCATTGCGCGGCGTATTTATGGCGAGGGCTTGGCCTATACTTTGATTTTTGAAGCCAATCGGACACAAATCCGCGATCCAGATTTGATTTATCCTGGACAGAAGTTCGTTGCGCCCAAAGGTCAGCCGAAAAATTAAGTAGGGTTGAGGTCTGCGCCCTGTTCTTGGATCAGGCGGAGCAGGGGTTTGTGCCAAGCCAATGTCTGCGTGAGCCCAACCATCAGGCGCTCTGCCGAAACCGGGGCGGGCAGGGGGGATTCGGCAAAAAAGCGGACGATGCCGTCTTCCGTGATCGATAAGCCGTTGTTCACGTCTTCCTGTATGATATCGACCAAGGCCAGAATGCGATTGCGGCGGGCTTTGTCTGTGTTGCTGGGAAGACGGGTGATATCGCCCGAGACCCTTAAACGTGCGGCCTTGCCGATTTCCAGATACTGTACGGAGAATGCGGTATCGAGGTAACGAAAGGCAAAACTGACGGGACCGCGATAGGTCATCGGTGGTTCCAGGGGGACGACGATGATTTCGCCATCTTCCACGCCCACGGATTGTAACCGCAGGGGCAGGACTTGTTCACCGATTTTTACCAGACGAGTCACAATGGAACCGCTCAAAACAACAGGACAGCTGTATACTCTACACCGCATTGCGAAGGACGCCAAGGCATCAGCACAGAGACTTTCTCAGCTTTTTGCGAACTTCGCTTCCCCCTGGTGGGCAGCTTGGTATAAGTGTGGCTGATCATAATGAAGGGGAATTGAGGCATGAGCCCGGTTGATCTGTCCTGGCGGCGGTATGTTGTTCCGCCGATGCATCCAGAAGGGCGGCGCTTCGTCGCGATCTTCGCCGTTATCGCACTGCTGTTGGGGTGGGCTTGGGCTCCCTTGGGCGGTGTGGGGGCGGTCTTAACCTTGTGGTGCTTTTATTTCTTCCGTAATCCAGATCGTGTCACGCCAGAGGGTGAGCACTGGGTGGTGTCTCCCGCTGATGGCATCGTGCAAGCAATATCTGATGTCGAAACACCGCCAGAGCTGGGGTTGGGTGAAGGCACACGGACCCGTATCAGCGTGTTTATGAGCGTCTTTGACGTGCACGTGAATCGGAGCCCGGTCATGGGAACAGTTGCGACCGTCGCTTATTGTCCAGGAAAGTTCCTGAATGCAACCTTGGACAAGGCCAGTGTCGACAACGAACGCAATGGCCTGTGCATCGACTTGCCGGAACGCGAAGGCTTGATCGGCGGACGTTTGGGTGTGGTGCAAATTGCGGGCCTGATCGCGCGGCGGATTCTTTGCTTCGTTAAGAAAGGCGATGCTTTGAACGCAGGGGAACGCTTTGGCCTGATCCGTTTTGGCAGCCGTTTGGATGTATATTTGCCGCCCGGTGTTGCCCCAAAAGTGGCGGTGGGCCAGCGGATGTTGGCGGGAGAAACAATTTTGGCCGACTTGAGGGCTTCTGGGCAAGATCCGGCAATGCAGGGGGAGGTGCGTTGATGGCGTTGATACCGGGGACGCGACGTCGGCCGATTCGTAGTCTGCCGTTTAATGTCATCATCCCGAATGTTCTGACCCTGTTTGCGTTGTCGTCTGGAGTGACCGCGATCCGCTTCGGAATTGAGGAACGATGGGAACGTGCGGTGATTGCCCTGATCCTTGCGGCGATTCTGGATGGTCTGGATGGTCGGATTGCACGCCTGTTGCGGGGGACATCGAAGTTTGGGGCCGAACTCGATTCGCTGTCCGATATTATTTGTTTTGGCGTTGCGCCTGCGATTATTTTGCACCAGTTCGCGATGCACGGGTCGGCGGGGTTCGGTTGGGCGTTGTGCCTGTGCTATGCGGTGTGTTGTGCTCTGCGCTTGGCGCGTTTCAACACCATGATCGGTGAGACCGATCAACCGGCCTGGGCTTATAACTATTTTACCGGCGTGCCCGCACCGGCGGCGGCGTTGGTGGTGTCAATTCCGCTGATCCTGTCCAATGAATTCGAACACAGCATTTTTTCCCATGCTTCCGTGGTTGGCGCTTTCTTGGTGGGCGCATCGCTTTTGATGGTGAGCCGCATCCCGACCTTTTCTTTCAAAAAAGGTCGGATCCCGGTACGTGGGGTTTTGCCACTTCTCCTGTTGATCGGCGTTTTGGCGGCGTTTCTGGTGACGCAGCCTTGGATTACCTTGGCTGGCTTGGGGCTGATTTATTTGGGGAGTATCCCGGTCAGCATCGTCGCCTATCGTCGGCGGGCGGCAGCTGAGGCTGCAGGCGTTATGGAAGAGGAAGACGACGACTTTGATGTCGGTTTGTAACTTGTGAAGACCAAGCGGAGACGCTATGTTTCCGCTTGGTCGGCAGTTCACCTAGGCGTCGTCGCCCCGAAAGGGGAGCTAAACCTGCCCTTATCTTTCTGCCGTGTTCGACACCTTATCCCGTGCCGCTTCCGGTAAGTCGACGACCCCCGATCCTGATCTCAGGACAGTAAGCGGCACGTTGTCGAGGATAAGTGATGTCCAAAACCATTTTGCCGTTCCATGTCGATGATCTGTCCGCTCTGGCCCGTGCCCTGGGTGGGCAGTTGCGGGTGTGTGACCACGTTCCCAGTCACTTGGAACTTTTGAACATGTTGGCCCGTGCCGGGGGCAATCGCAACTTTCAGCATTTGCGTGCGCAAATCCGTGCTCAGGCCGCCTTGGAAGATGATCCGCCCCGTGCCGAACCTGTGGATTACGTTCGCGTGCGTCGGGCGATGCGCCTGTTCAATGCCGAGGGAGGTTTGTTGCGGTGGCCACCGAAATTGACAGAGCGCAAACTCTGTTTGTGGGTCTTGTGGGCCGCCTTTCCCGCCCGGTGCGGCTTGGCCGAACGAGAGGTCAACCGCGTCCTGAATATGTACCATACCTTTGGCGACCATGCTCTGTTGCGGCGGTGGCTGTGTGATTTGGGGATGATGGAGCGGACCCGAGACGGCAGCGTTTATCACCGGGTGGAGCAACGCCTAGATGCTGAGGCACGGGTGTTGATTGGTGTCGTGGCGCGTCGCTGGTC
>JAFGWD010000166.1 GCA_016937315.1 Rhodospirillaceae bacterium | reverse complement strand
TACGGGCAAGCTTTTCAACGCCTTCGGCGGACGAAATCGCCCGGCCCTCCGGGTTGATCGCCAAGGAACACCCTGGTTCGTCGCCACCGCTCACCGATGTCCCAGCATCGCCTTCGCGGCGGTTCCTGCCATTGTATCCCTTGGCGACCAACGCAATTCGGCGGGATTTATGAGTCTACGTCCTAATAGTCTTATAGCACGGCCTCTCTCAAGGTGCCGAGGTCAAGATTGCGGTTTCGTCGGGTGGGGATTCGGCAATGATGACAATGCGGTTTTCCAGATCGGCGGGACACCTGTCTAAGGCCTGGGCGGGGTAGACGACATGGCGGACACCGTGCAGTGCCCACAGGCCACCGTCGGCGCACCGTGCAATGCCTTTCAGGCGCAGGATGCGCCCGTTGTTCAAAGTCAGAAATAGGCGGATGCGGCTTTCCAAACCCGCACGAGATTGACCGGGGACGATGTCCAGAACCGTGGTGTGCATGCCATCGCGGTGATCGGCCAGATGTGGTGGGTGGTGGTGTCCATGCTCATGCTCATGCTCGTGGTGATGAGTGAGCATGGTGGTGCGGCTGGGGTCGAAACAGCCGATGATCTGTTTGGGTGCGATGTCTCCGTGACGCATAAGGACGGTTTCGGCAAACGGGTTAAGGTGTTCCAGGCGTTCGCGCAGAGCCGTAAGGTCAGACTCGGAGGTTCGGTCAACCTTGGAAATCAGCAGGCGATCGGCCACGCCAACCTGAACGCGGGCTTCGTTGCGGGTGTCTAAGTGGGCGGCACCGTGTTCGCCATCGACCACGGTGACAATGCCGTCGATGCGATAGACGGAGGCGAGAACCGGCTCATTCAAAAATGTGGCGAGAATTGGTGCAGGGTCCGCCAGCCCCGAAGTTTCGACTACCAGACGGGAAAATTCCGGCACCTGCCCACGGACACGTTTGAAATGAAGGTCTTTCAAAGCGGTGATCAGTTCGCCACGCATGGCACAGCAAACGCAGCCGGTAGACAAGGTGATCACGGCACCATCAACGGCGCGGACCAGGGCGGCATCAATTCCGACGTCTCCGAATTCGTTGACCAGAACCGCAGCATCGGCAAAGTCGTGGTGGCCGAGTAAGGCGTTCAACAGGGTGCTTTTCCCTGCGCCCAGAAATCCGGTGATCAAGGTTATGGGCAGGCGTGGATCGGAAGCGGGAAGAGCCGTCATTGCAGGGGTCCTTGGCGAGGTGTGGGCTTTCGACTTGGGCTATTCCGTTGGTGTCGTCAAGGCACGGTTGACGTGGCTGGTACTTCGTGCCGATACTTTTCTTCAGGTGGAGGTGTCTGAGGGGGCGGGGTATGGTCGAGCGTGTGGGTGTACGGTGCCTTTTGGTGGGACTTGTCGCGCTTTTGGCCAGTGCGCCGCTGTCCGTGTGGGCGCAAGATTCCGATGAACCGCCGGCGGCAACCCTGACGGATGTTGTCGAAGACTTGGGTCAGATTCTATCTTGGTTGGACGATCGTTTGGTTGCAGGGATCAAGGCTTCTGATCCGGCAACGCCGACTTCGGAAGCGCGGGTTGAAGGCAAAACCACGCCGTCCGCAGCGTCGTTATCCGAGGCAGACGTTGGATCGCCAGCCGTGCTGACTCCTGCGTCGGGTACAGCACAGCCGATGGAGCCAGCCTTTGTGCTTTCGGCGGAACCGGTTGTTCTGACCAATGTGCCACAGCCCACCACCGAAACCGGTGTTTCCCGTGGACTCTTGGTCGCCCCGATCAAAAACCAAGGAACTGGTCAATAAAAATACCCCCAAGTCAAAGACTTAGGGGTATTTTTGAATTGGTAGCGGAGGAGGGATTTGAACCCCCGACACCAGGATTATGATTCCCGTGCTCTAACCAACTGAGCTACTCCGCCACAGATCCCGACGGACGCAATCGAAGACACCGCCCGTGCAGGAGGCGCTTTACTTATGCGGAAAAGGTTCCTGCGTCAAGACCGGAAATATGGTTTTGATCTTGACGTCTGTTCCCTGGAAATTCTTTGGCTGTGGCTTTATGAGTTTACGTCCTAGTCTGCGGCGCAAAGCAAGGCAGGGAGAAAACGATGCGCGTGGTGGTTCAAAGAGTTGCCGAGGCATCAGTGCGGGTTGACGGTGTTATCGTCGGTGAAGTTGGGCAGGGTTTTTTGATTTTGTTTTGCGCTGAGGCTGGGGATGCCGATGCCGATGCTGCTTTTCTGGCGCGGAAAATCGCTGCGTTGCGGATTTTTACCGATGATGCAGGAAAGATGAATCTCTCTCTTAAAGATGTGGGGGGCGGTGCCTTGGTGGTCAGCCAGTTCACTCTGGCCGCGCAATGGCGCAACGGCAACCGGCCAGGGTTTTCTCTGGCGGCACCGCCGGATGAAGGGGATCGACTGTACCGCTTGTTTTGCGATTTGTTGTTTGCCGAAGGGGTCTCGGTTGCAACCGGGGTGTTTGGGGCATCCATGGCTGTGTCCTTGGTCAATCAAGGGCCGGTGACGATTTTGATGGATACGCGGGATCCTCGGTGAAGTGGCCGGGGCGGGGAGCGTGTAGTGGTGGTGATGACGCCAGCGAGTCGCGATAATTTTTCTTACTGATCTATGAATCTTTTTGCGGTTGACACCCTGAAGTTATACAAACACCTCGCCGAAAGCGGGGCGAACCCAATGGTTAAAAACTAAAAATGCCCGTTTATTAATCAAGGGCTGGTGGTTCGCGTGGGTATGATTAAAATATGCCCTCACTTTTGACGGACAGTGTGTGAAACACAACAGGGAGACCACAGCATGCCTTCACTCAAGAAATTGGCGCTGACGGCGTTCGCCGCTTCGCTTTTGGGCGCCGTGTCGGCGCAGGCGGAAACCTGGAATATGCCGACCCCCTATGCGGAGGCCGATTTCCATACCATCAACGTGCGTAAGTTTGCCAAGGATGTGGAAGACGCCACGGGTGGCGAGTTGAAGATCGTGGTGCACAGTGCGGGTTCGTTGGTGAAGCACCCGGAAATCAAAAACGCAATCCGCAGCAATCAGGTGCCGATTGGTGAGTTCTTTCTGTCCTTGTTGACCAATGAGAACCCGGTCTTTGGTGTCGATTCCCTGCCGTTTTTGGCGACCGATTATGATCAGGCCGCCAAGTTGTGGAAGGCGTCTCGCCCGGTTATCGAAAAGCTTCTGGCGAAACAACGGATTAAGGTTCTGTATTCCGTCGCGTGGCCGCCGCAGGGGTTCTATGCCAAGTTCGATGCCACCACCCCCGGTGATCTCAAAGGCCTGAAAATGCGTGCCTATAATGCGCTGCAACAGAAGTTGGCGCGTGAGTTGGGCATGGTTCCGACGCAGGTGGAAGTGCCGGATATTCCGCAGGCTTTTGCCACCGGTCAGGTTGCCGCGATGATGACGTCTCCGGCCACCGGAGCCAGCTCTAAGGCGTGGGACTTCGTGAAGTATTACTACGATGTTCAGGCTTGGTTGCCGAAGAACGTGATTGCCGTCAATGCAAAGGCGTTTGACGCCCTGTCACCCAAGGTTCAGGCGGCGGTTCTGAAGGCTGCTTCTGCTGCTGAAGTGCGCGGTTGGGAAATGAGCAAGACCGAAACCGCCACCAAGACGCAAATCCTGAAGGACAACGGCATGCTGGTGCAAAAGCCGTCTCCGGCTTTGAAGGCGGCGTTCCAGGCAGCTGGTAAGGTGATCATTGCGGACTGGAAAAAGCAGGGTGGGGCTGAAGCTGCGGCCATCCTTGCCGCTTACGACAAGATGTAAGTTCCCCTTCTTAAAGGAGCCAGCGAACCGCGTTGGCTCCTTATTTGTTTCTTAATTTCCATGTTTGGGCCGGTGTGCGTTTTTGACCGTCGGCCACGCATTTTCTAAGGAATGGTTATGCGCCGAAGTCTGGATCTTTTGTACGCGGCCAGCGGTATCTCCGCTGCCGGTTTCCTGATGGCGATTTTTGTCATCGTCTTGCTTCAGGTGGGCGCTAACATTTTGGATTATTGTATCAGTTTGTTCTTGGGCAACCCCATTGGATTGGTGGTGCCGTCGTATGCCGAAATCGCAGGGTTCTTCCTGGCGGCATCATCCTTTCTGGCTCTGCCTTATGCCTTTCGCCATGGTTCGCATATCCGTGTGACATTGGTTTTGATGCACCTGCCGCGCAAAACTCAGGTCTTTATGTCTGTCGCGGTTTGTCTCGTGGGCGGCGTCGTCAGTGCATTCCTATCCTGGTATGTGTGGGAATTGATCCGGGACAGTTATGAATTTGGAGATTTGTCTTCCGGGCTTATCGCGGTGCCGTTGTGGATTCCGCAAACGCCGATTGCTGTAGGAGCCGCCATCCTGGCCATTGCCATGGTCGATAGCGCCGTGCGCCTGGTCTTGGATGGGCATGATACGGCCTGTGATCTTGGCGCGGGGGGCGAATAACATGGACGGCAGTATCCTTCCGGGAATCGTCCTTTTGGGGTTCATGTTCCTGTTGCTGGCGTGTGGCGTGTGGGTGGCTTTGGCCCTCTTGGGGGTTGGCCTTCTGGGGATGCTGGTGTTTACCACGTCGCCCGCCGGGCCGCTGTTGGCGACCGCGATTTGGGGGTCATCGAATCTGTGGTCCTTAGCATCGCTGCCGATGTTTATCTGGATGGGAGAAATCCTGTTCCGGTCACGCCTGTCTAACGATATGTTTGAAGGCTTGGTGCCTTGGATGCCGCGTCTACCGGGGCGCTTGTTGCATGTTAACATCATCGGTTGCGGAATTTTCGCGGCGGTGTCTGGGTCTTCGGCGGCGACAGCGGTGACCATCGGGAAGATGTCAATCCCGGAGCTGATACGCCGAGGGTATTCCGAAAAAATGGTGTTGGGAACTTTGGCCGGGTCCGCGACTTTGGGGTTATTGTTCCCTCCGTCGATTATTTTGATCGTTTATGGCATTGCCACCGATCAGTCGATTGCGCGGTTGTTCGTCGCGGGAGTTTTGCCGGGTGTGATGCTGATGAGCCTGTTCATGGGCTACGTCATGATCCGCGCCTGGGTGTGTCCGCATGAGATTCCGCCTTTGACGGAGACCTATACGTGGCGGGATCGCTTGAACAGTTTGAAGCGGTTGGGCCCGGTGATCGGCCTGATCGGTGGCGTCATCGGGTCGATTTACTCCGGTATGGCTTCGCCTACCGATGCGGCCGCAGTTGGCGTGTTCTTGTCGTTGTGCTTGGCATGGTTTTCCGATGATCTGACAAAGCGTGTTTTCTTTGATGGTTTAATGAGCGCGACGCGGACGTCGTGCATGATCGCCTTTATCCTGGCTGGAGCGTCGTTTTTGACCATGGCCATGGGCTTTACCGGAATTCCGGCGGGTCTGGCACGCTGGATTGCGTCGTTCAATCTGTCGCCCTATGCCTTGTTGGCGGCTCTGATGGTGTTTTTCATCGTCATGGGGTGTTTCTTGGACGGGATTTCGGTGGTGGTTTTGACCACGTCGATCATTCAGCCGATGATTGAGGCGGCGGGGATCGACACCATCTGGTTCGGTATTTTTATCGTTTTGGTGGTCGAAATGGCGCAGGTTACGCCGCCGGTTGGCTTTAATCTGTTCGTTTTGCAAGGACTGACCAATCGCGATATTCTGTTTATTGCCAAGTCTGCTATTCCCTTCTTTTTGTTGATGGTTTTGGCAGTCGCGTTGATCATGATTTTCCCTGAGATTGTGACCTATCTGCCGAATCACATGTGATCGTCTCGCGGCGTTGACGGACAGACAGAATCGGGCGTATTTACCCAAGGACGGGTTTCGTAGACGGAGGGGCTTTCCCCCCGTCGCGATTGGCTTTGGACACGTTTGATACAAGGATGGATTGCCATGCCTGCTTATCGTTCACGGACTTCTACTCATGGCCGCAATATGGCGGGTGCTCGGGGGCTTTGGCGTGCCACCGGGATGAAGGACGGAGACTTCGGTAAGCCGATTATCGCGATTGCTAATTCCTTCACGCAATTTGTACCCGGTCATGTCCACTTGAAGGATATGGGGCAGATGGTGGCTCGCGAGATCGAAAAAGCGGGTGGCGTGGCGAAGGAATTCAACACCATTGCCATTGATGACGGTATCGCCATGGGGCATTCCGGCATGCTCTATTCGCTGCCGTCACGGGATTTGATTGCGGATTCCGTGGAGTACATGTGCAATGCCCACACCGCCGATGCGTTGGTGTGCATTTCCAACTGCGATAAGATCACCCCCGGCATGATGATGGCCTCGCTGCGGCTGAACATCCCAACGGTGTTTGTGTCCGGTGGCCCGATGGAAGCGGGTCAGGTGACGATTAAGGGTAAGACCATTGCCGTGGATTTGATCGACGCGATGGTTAAGGCCGCCGACGATACGCTGACCGATGACGAGGTTGCGGAATACGAACGGCACAGTTGCCCGACTTGTGGGTCGTGTTCCGGGATGTTCACGGCCAATTCGATGAACTGTTTGACGGAAGCCTTGGGTCTGTCCTTGCCGGGAAATGGCACCATGGTGGCGACTCATGCGGATCGCAAAGACTTGTTTCTTGCCGCCGGGCGGACCATCGTCGACTTGTGCCATCGTTGGTATGAGCAAGACGATGCCTCAGTGCTGCCGCGCTCCATTGCCACCTTTGAGGCCTTTGAAAACGCCATGGCCTTGGATATCGCCATGGGTGGTTCCACCAACACCGTGCTGCATTTGTTAGCGGCTGCACAGGAAGCTGAGGTGGACTTCACCATGGCCGACATTGATCGCTTGTCGCGCCGCGTGCCCTGTCTTTGCAAGGTGGCCCCCAACGTTGCTACCGTCCACGTTGAGGATGTGCACCGCGCCGGTGGCATCATGGGGATTTTGGGTGAGTTGGATCGGGGTGGGTTGATCCACGCTGATTGCAAAACCGTGCATGCGCCGACCCTTGGGG
>JAFGWD010000165.1 GCA_016937315.1 Rhodospirillaceae bacterium | reverse complement strand
GGGTATTCACACCGTGGGTGGCGTGCAGCAAACGCTGATCAAAAGCGCGGCCAATGGCGCGAATAATGGGGAGGATGGCCTCGGGAGCCCCCTTATGAACCAAGCCTGCCCGCGCACAAGCGAACAAGGCGGGCGCAATGGCCGCCGAGGACAACATGAAGCTCTGCAAGTCCATATCACGGTGTGCACCCATGGCACACGGCGCAACCAGACCCGGCTTCGGATAGGCTGAAACTTCCAACAAAAGCCCGGACAATACGGCACTGCCGATGTCCCAGGACACTGATTCCGTTTGCTCATTTGTCGCAAAGGAACGCGACAACAGGTCCGGCGAGAAATCCATAACCGTCGCCCCTTTCGGACGCGGGCACCCCCTTCGGGGCACACGGGCTGCGGCATGACGCACAGACGGGAACATCACCCGCCAACGACACATAATGCCGAAGCTCAGGACTTCACCGACACGAAATCACACGATCACTTGGTGTTCACGCCCACTTCGTCCTCGGGTCAAACACTCGGCACACCTGCCGAACCCACGAAGTGAACTCCCAACGCTGCGATTCTTACACGCATTCACGAGAGGGGCCCGAACCAGAATCGCTCAGTACGGGCTCGCGTACAAACCCACCCTATGGGGGGGGACAAGCACTTGTCAACGCAAAAACAAAAGAGCCAAAAAAACATAGGAAAATTGCCGCGCCATCCTCCCCCTCCTCGACCACTTGCCAAAAATAAAGCCCCGAATCGCCTTTAAGCGAGCCTCGGTCCTGACCGCCGCCCTCAAGGCAACCAAATCATCAATCCGCTCTGAGGATAAAGGGCAGCCCGTCCGCGAGCAGAATCCAGCCACACCGACCATGCGCCCGTACAGAATCCGCCGCATCCAAGAATGCGGTGCCCGTCAACGTTAGAAAAATTAACTGTTTCCGGCGCCACGCTCCGGATTGGTAAAGTTGTTTAATATATCGGCGAAAAACACGCCGCCGCAGTTGCAACAGAAACGGAAACGACAACAGGTTCGATCCTAGGACGTAGACTCATAAATCCCGCCGGTTGCGCCGGAGCGATTTATGAGTCTACGTCCTAAAAGGTCCACAGCACGCTCCAATGTGGTCGTGCTCGCCCCTACTCATCCTGAATCATCGTGAAAGCCGCCTGGCGCTGCCCCGGCTTCAATTTCATGAACAGGGAGCGTGCCTTTTTGATGTCAGCCTCCACACCACTATCCGCCGCACGCTTCAGCGCCACGGTGGTTGGATGATCCGCACTACAGATAAAAGCCAAAGCCTTGGCCAGCCGTCCCATAGCGGCACGGTCAATAATATTCATGATCAACACACTCGATACATTTGGCGAAACTCCTTGAGTCTATCCCGCCAGCGACACCTCAGGCAATGGTTTGCGGCGACAACAGCAAATCATTGATCACACAACTAAGAAAAATGCGGGTCACAAAATCTACAAGCCGTTGGTCACCGCAGCAACCTCGCTCATCGCCGGACCAATCACCCCTGCCGCCTGTGCATTCACAGCAACAGGATGCGCCTTACCGGTATCTTCTGGCGGTGGTGTTTGCTGGTGACGAACCATCGCCACGGCCGCCAGAACCGCCCCCATCCCCGCCAACAGCATCGGAAGACCGGAAGCCCCCATTAAGCCAATCGCTACCGGACCCGCAAAGGCGCCAAACAGCCCCCCGGCATAATAGGCGAACACCAACGTGCCGCTGGCGGTCACCATCTGGTTGGGGGTGAGTTGGTCGTTGGCGTGGGCAACGCAAATCGAATACATCGGCAAAATCGCCGCCGCAATCAGGCTGATCTCCACATAGATCCACCCTCGCGACCAACCCGCCAAGGAAACCAAGCAAACCAATGCGCCAAAAATCGAGGCCGCCGCCACGACAAGACGCCGATCCGTGTGGTCCGATGCCCAACCGACCGGAAACTGCGCCACCGCACCAGCCAGAGCACCAACCATCAAAAGCGTCGTGGTCTCCACCGAATCCATGCCCATCAACAAACCATACAGGGGCAAGGCAACGTAGAACGTGGTTTGCAAAGCGCCGCTCAACAGCGCCCCAAGGACAGCCATCGGCGAGATTCTTAGAAACTTGCGAATCGCCATGCGCTCAGAAGCCACAAACTCCGGCGCAGGTGTGCGTGACACCAACAACGGGATCAAACACAGAGAGATTAAGATCGACGTCAAACCGAACAACTTGGTGCCCGTGCTGTCGTGCAGACCCGCAAGGCTCTGCCCAATCGCAACGCCGAGGGTCTGGGTCACAAAGTAGATCGACAACAACGCAGCACGAGAGCGGTTCTCCGCCCGCGCATTCAACCAGCTTTCCGCGACCACAAACATCCCGGGGAAGCACGCCCCCGCCAGAAAACGCATGCCGCCCCAAACCCAAGGGTCGTTGGTCATCAAATGAATGACGGCGGATGTCGAGCACAACGAAGCCAGCGCACCGAATGACCTCACATGGCCGACCCGCTCGACCAGGCTGGGCGCATAGGAAGATCCAAGCAAGGCCCCCAGGGGATAAGCCGCTTGAATCAAACCAATTTCGGTGTTGGTGAAGTGGATCGCCACACCACGAACCGTCAGCAGGGTGGTCAGCAAACTGCCTGCGGACACCAGCATCAAGATGCCGATGAACAAAGCCCAGTCGTTCCTAAATGCGCGAAACATGGATGCAACCAACCCAAAAGGCGAAAACACACCCAAGACGTAGGGGATATCCCACGGTTAGGAAAGGCCAATTCACGCGCACCAAAACAAAACGAAGCGGCGGCCTTCATAGAAAGCCGCCGTCCACACCACGCGTCGTGTTGATCTGCACGATTCACGATTCAGCCGCGCACGCCTCCAACAGCTTGCGTGCGTTGGCACGATCAACCGAAAAGAACGCCACGCCATTCGCCACGGCCCCAACCACAAGGCCATCAATGCCCCAAGGATTGCCCAGGGCCGCACTCCAAAGCAGTGCGGCAGAAATTCCGGCCACAGCCCCCACCACGAAGCGTCGGCGACTAACGGAAAACCCAAGAATCGCCGCCGCCAATGGCACCAAAACTGTTGGGGCCCAAAAGTTATATGCATAGAGAAGAATATCCAGAACGCTTTCAATGGCCACCGCGAAGACCACAGCCATAGCCCCCACCAAAAACGTGATGACCTGCGCCATCCGCAATGTCGCCGTGGGAGACTGTGGCGCACGCAAAAGCGGGCGCACAATATCGTTGCTGAAGGCAATGCCCGCTGCGTTCAAATACGAATCCGCAGAAGACATGATGATGGAGATGATCGCCGCCACCACAATCCCCTGCAGAACCGGCGGCATGGCATTCTCGATCACATACGGCATCGCCAAATTGGCGTCCACATTTGGATTCATCGCCAAGGCAACCAATCCAATCAGACCCGTCATCGCGAAGAAGGGAATGGAAAACACACCACTCAGCAGCGTTCCGCGTGAGACGTCCTTGACGCTGCGTCCAATCGCCAAACGCTGCACATAAGGCGGCACCAACGTCTCACCCAGAACAAAGGCCAGGAACAGCGATCCCAACCCGAGCATCCCCATTGGGTCCGATGGCAGGGAAAGACGCTGTGCTGGCACGGCCTGCACCATAGATTGCCAGCCGCCAACACTCTCGACGCCATAATACAAAGCCAGTGGAATGCCGACCGCAAGAACCGTGAACTGTAAGATATCCGTCCAAACCACCGCCCGCATTCCACCAACCGTGGAATACAAAATCACGATGCTACAGCCCAGAAGAACACCCCAGATCCGCTCTATACCAAGGAACAAGTGAAACACATGCCCCATGGCACCAACCTGAGCACCCAAAATCCCCGCACACAGCACCACACCAAAGACACCGCTGAAAATCCGAGCCCCACGCCCATAGTGTGCATCCATGATGTCACCAACCGAAATGGCATCAGGGTAACGCACCATCTGAGGCACGATAAACCGCGCCACCAAGATTTCCTTCAGACTGAACCCCCACAACGCAACAATATTGGAAACCCCTACCAAGAAGACTTTCTCCGCATTTCCCATGGAGAACCCACCGCCAATAAACGATGCGGACAAGGTTGCGAAAATCGCCATCATTCCAAATGTTTTACCGGCGGTTGCGTAGTCTTCTAAAGTCTTGACACCACGTCCGGCCCAAACCCCAATAAGGAGAACAACCGCTAAATAAACAGCAACAATCATAACTTGCACGAGAGAAGCACTCCATATCCACAAACGGGTTCCTCCGGAATCGCCCGTTTTTTTGAGGCCAGGAGTATGAAATCGAAGCGCACGATAAGGCAAGAGGGGATAAATTATATACTAGTCACCTGAATCTAAACTTCGGCACACCCGGAGCCGTTCAGTGCCACCCCCACGGCCTCGGACAGACGATCCAGCCCCTCAGCAAGGTCGGCGTCATCAATCACCAGAGGGCACAAGCATTTCACCACTTCGCCCCGAGGACCAGCGGTCTCGATCACCAGTCCGCGAGCGAACGCTTCCGCAGAAACGCGGCCTGCCACCTCACCGCTCGGCATCACCAACCCTCGGATCATGCCACGCCCACGCACCCCACAGGCAATAACGTCCGCATGCGCCGCAGCAATTGCGGATAAGCGGCCTTCCAAATACGCGCTTTTGCGTTCGATTTCTGCGGCAAAAGCGCCATCACGCCAGAAACGCAACGCTTCTACGGCGGTGACGAAGGCCAGATTATGACCGCGAAAGGTGCCGTTGTGTTCCCCCGGTCTCAGGCAATCATGTTCTGGTTTGAGAAGAACCAACGCCAAGGGCAGCCCGAATCCCGACAACGACTTGGACAGGCACACCAGATCGGGCGAGAGCCCCGCAGGCTCGAAGCTGAAGAAAGTCCCAGTACGGCCACATCCAGCTTGGATGTCATCAACAATCAACAGGATACCGTGTTTGCGACATAGGACTTCCAACCGCTTCAACCACGCCATCCGCGCCGCGATCACACCACCTTCGGCCTGCACAGTTTCAACGATGCAAGCCGCAGGGAGCCCCCCACCGGCATCAGCCAACATATGCTCGAACCAATCCAGGGTATCGCAGTCCGGGCCAAAGCTTCCGTCAAAGGGTAAAAAGACCGTCCCGCCGACCAACGGCACCGTATCCGCCTGTCGCAGCGGGCCGCCCGACACCGCCAGAGAGCCGGCGGTCATGCCATGGAACGCATTGACGAAGCTGACCACAAGCTGGCGCCCTGTCGCCTTACGCGCCACCTTAAGTGCGGCCTCCACCGC